>DATHCS010000355.1:0-2337 GCA_035319405.1 Candidatus Dormiibacterota bacterium
ACCGCGAGGACCTTCTTGGCGCGATCCTGGCTGATCACGTATTGATCGAGCGCGTTCATGATCTGGCGCGGGTTGGGCAGCTTGGTCGCGGAGGGCTTGGGCCGCGCCGGCGCGTCCAGCATCTCCTCTTCGATGATCTCCTGGCACAGGTTGATGCACTCATCGCAGATATAGACGCCCTGGCCCGCGATGAGCTTGCGGACCTGCTCCTGGCTCTTGCCGCAGAAACTGCAGCGGTAGGGGACCTTCGGTCCCTTGGTCGTCGTCGCCACGCCCTTCGTGCCCTGACTGCGCCCGGCCGGTGGACCGGCTAGCCGCTACTGCCCTTCCGTGCCGGTTCGGGGCCTCCGCCCGAGTCCCCGTCGCTCTGCTTGGCAGCAGCCTCGTCGTGGCTCTTGGCGATCAGCGAGCTCCCGGGCCGGCTGAAGATGCCGTCGATGATGCCATACTCCTGTGCCGCCTCGGGAGACATGAAGAAGTCCCGGTCGGTGTCCTTGCGGATGCGCTCGACGGCCTGGCCCGTGTGCTGGGCCAGGATCCCGTGCAGCTTCTCGTTGAGCGCCTCGAGCTCCTTGACCTGGATCAGCACGTCGGGGGTGTTGCCGCGGAAGCCGCCCGAACCCTGGTGGATCATGATCCGGCTGTTCGGCAACGAGTAGCGCTTGCCCTTGGCGCCGGCCGCGAGCAGGACACTGGCCATGCTGGCCGCCATGCCCAGGCAGATCGTGCTCACGGGGGCCCGCAGGTACTGCATCGTGTCGTAGATGGCCAGCCCGGCCGTGACGATGCCGCCCGGGGAGTTGATGTAGAGGCTGATGTCGCGCTCGGGGTCCTCGGATTCGAGGAAGAGCAGCTGGGCGATGATCAGGTTGGCGACGTGGTCCTCGATCTGGTCGCCCAGGAAGATGATGCGTTCCTTCAGCAGCCGGCTGTAGATGTCGTAGGCGCGCTCGCCGCGGCTGGAGGTCTCGATGACCATCGGCACCAGCATCGCCCGTGCCTCGAGGGCGGCGCTGAGCGCGGCCGACCCGGCGGTCGGGGAGGTCTGGCGGGCCGCCTCGAGGGCGGCGCGACGGTCGGGCACGGGGGGACGGGTCATGCGGGGCTCCCTTGTTCGGCGGACGCCTCCTGGGCGGCCGCCAGTGGATCGACGGCGGTGGGCTCTTCCTCGAGGTGCGGCAGCGGGCCGGCCTCCGGGTGCGCCGCGAGCCAGCGATCGACGAGTTCCTCGACGACCTTGGTGCGGCGCATCGTCGAGCGAAGGTAGGAGCGGCCGCGCGCCGAGTCGAAGTAGGCCAGGAGCTTGGGCTGCTTCGCGTAGCGCTCACGCGCCCGAGCGATCTCCGCCTCGATCTCCGCGTCCTCGACCTCGATGCCCTCCTGGTCGGCGATCGCCGATAGGACGAGCAGCACCTTGACGCGGTGCTCGGCGGGGGCGCGGTACTCGGCGTGCAGCGCGGCATCGTCGCGCCCGGTCACCTTGAGGTACTCCTCGTAGCCGATGCCCTGCTCGGCGAGCCGCACGCGCAGCTCGTCGTGCATCACCTCGACCTCCCGCTCGATGAGCAGGTCGGGCACATCGAGCGTCGCGTTGGCGACGGCGAACTCGATGATCCGGTCGGCGAAGGCGTGGCGCGCCCGATCCCGCGCGCTCGCCTCGAGGCGGGCCCGGATGTCCGTCCGCAGCGCGTCCAGGTCGGGATACGGCCCCAGCTGGCCCGCGAACTCGTCGTCGAGCGGCGGGAGCTGCTTCGCACGCAGCTCTCGCATCGTGACGCTGAACTCGACGGGCTGGCCGGCGAGGGCCTGGTCGGGGTAGTCCTCCGGGAAGGTCAGGCTGAAGGTCTTGCCCTCGCCCTCGGCGAGACCGACCAGTTGCGCCTCGAAGCCGGGCACCATGCGCTCCGCGCCGATGACCAGCGGGAAGCGCTCGGCCGAGCCCCCCTCGAAGGGCTGGCCGTCACGACGGCCCTCGAAGCCGATCACCGCGTAGTCGTCGGCCTGGGCCGGACGTGCCTCGACCGGCACCAGCGTGGCGTGCTGGTCGCGCAGCTCCTCGATGACCCGCGCCACGCGCTCATCGTCGACCGGCTCCAGCTCGGGCTTGAAGGGATAGTCGAGGTAGGCACCGAGCTTCACCTTCGGCCGGACGGGCAGCGTGACCCGGTACGTCGCGCCCTCGCCTTCCGCGAAGGCGAGCCACTCCGGCTGGGGGATCTCCAGCACGTCGAGGTCCTGGTCGCGCAGCGCCTCGAGGATCGACGACTCGAAAAGGTGCTCCTTGGCGTCGTCGTAGATGGCGTTGGGCGCGTCGGGATCGTCGCGCCGCACGCCGAG
>DATHCS010000356.1:0-4486 GCA_035319405.1 Candidatus Dormiibacterota bacterium
GGAGCGCCGTCAGCAGCGGCTCGGCCACGGCGTAGTCCCCCGCCAGCGGATTGGCCAGCATGGCCCGCAGCGCGATCTGCCGGTCGCCGCTGCGCGCGGCCGCCACGGCCAGCTCCTCGTAGGCCTTCACCGCCTGTACCAGCCCTCGCATCTCGGGCGCCAGCGGGACGAGGGGCAACGGGTGCGCGCCATTGCGGTCGATGCGGGCGGGCACCTCGACCACCGCCGACGGCGGCAGGTCAGGCAACGCCCCGTCGTTGCGGACGTCGACCACCTGCAGGTCCCCGCGCCCATCGTGGAGCGAGGCCATCAGCTGCACGGCCGCCTCGCTGTAGTAGGCGCCGCCACGCTGTTCGAGCAGGGCCGGCTTCGAGTCGAGCTCGGGGTCGCGGTACAGCTCCAGCAGTTCCCGCTCCAGCGCGGCCACCTCCTCCGCACGCGTCCGTTCCGAGACCTGCTCGGCCACCACCTCGCGCTCGGCGTAGTAGTAACGCAGGTAATACGAGGGCAGCGCGCCGAGCGTGCGGATCAACCCGGGCGCCAGGCCGACCTCGTCGCCGAGCTCGGCGGCCGCGTCGTCGAGGAGCTCGGGCAGCCGGTCCACGCCAGCCACGCGGATGGCCCGCTCCCACGTCAGGTGGTTCAGGCCAACGTGCTCCAACTCCACGGCATCGGGCGGAACGGAGAAGCGGGCCGCAAAGTGGCGCTGGAATCCGATCGCCACGTTGCACAGCCCGAGCGCTCGGTGGCCCTCGTCGAGCAGGGCCTGGGTGACGATGCCGACCGGGTTGGTGAAGTCGATGAGCCACGCACCCGGCGCGGCCTGGCGGGCGGCAGCCTCTGCCAGGTCCAGCACCACGGGCACGGTGCGCAACGCCTTCGCCAGCCCCCCCGGACCGGTCGTCTCCTGCCCGACGCAGCCGAACCGACGCGGGATGGTCTCATCGAGCAGGCGCGCGGCCTGCCCGCCGACGCGCAGCTGCAGCAGCACGTAGTCCGCCCCCTCGAGAGCCCGCGAGCGATCGGTCGTCGAGACCAGGCGGCCCGGCCAGGCCTGGCGCCGCAGGATCCGGCCGGCGAGGCCAGCCACCACGTCGAGCCGATCGGGCGCGATGTCGTAGAGCACCAGCTCGTCGACGGGCAGGCGTGCCTGCCGGGTCGCGAAGCCCTCAACCAGCTCCGGTGTGTAGGTGCTCGCCCCACCCACGACCGCCACCTTGAGACCCACGCGCGCGACGCCTCCCTGCGGAGCTGGCTTGACAGGCCCGTCCCCGACGAGGATAGTTGCTCATAACGTTATGAGCAAGTAGTCCACCGCTCGGGGAGGTGCGGATGGCGCGATTCCAGCTCCAGCCGGGGCCGGTGCCCCTCCACCACCAGGTGTACCTCGACCTCTCTGCGGCGCTCAACGCCGGCGAGTGGAAGCCCGGTGATCAGCTGCCCACCGAGCGCTCCATGTGCGTGACCTACGGCTGCAGTCTCATCACGGTGCGGCGAGCACTCGACGAGCTGGTCCGAGAGGGCCGCCTCGAGCGGACGCGCGGGCGGGGCACGTTCGTGCGCCAGCCCCGCATCGTTCACGACCTGACGGCGACCTGGAGCTTCTCCGACGAGATGCGACGACGGGGCCTGAAGCCCTCCACTCGGCTGGTCCTGGCGCACACCGAGCCCGCCAGCTCGATCGTCGCGAGCGCCCTTGGCCTGCCCGCGGGCGCGACGGTGCACCGCATCGAGCGACTGCGCTGCGTCGCCGGCACGCCGCTGCTGCTTGAGCGCGCGCATCTGCCCGCGGAACGGTTTCCTGAGCTGCTCGACGTCGACCTCGAGGCAGCCTCGCTCTACGCCACGCTCGCCGACCGCTACGGGGTGCACGTCGGCGGCACCGAGGAGACGGTCGAGGCCATCAGCCTGGGGGCACTCGAGGCCCGCCTGCTCGAGGCGCGGCGGGGCAGCCCCGCGCTGCTCCTGGAGGGGGTCACCCGCAGCACGAGCGGCGACGCCATTGAGTTCACCTGGACGCATGTGCCTGGGGAGCGCTCCAAGTTCCTGATCCAGACGAGCGGGGCGCGCCAGCGCACCTTCGTCCCGTTCGAAGGCCAATCGAGGCGCGTACCGGTCGGGGCGACGTGAGCTCCGGGCAGGAGGAGGATCTTCGATGACATCACGCAGCCGCTTCGCCGCCCTGCTCGCCATCGTGGCGCTGCTGGCGGGGGCCTGCGGCACGGCCGCCAGTCCCACCGGAAGCGCGACCTCTCCGGCGACCGAAAGCCCGAGCGGTGCCTCGGCCTCGCCGTCGCCCACGCCGAGCCTTGACACCACGCCGGTCACCATCACCCTCTGGGACTACTACGGCAAGGGCACGAGCCCCTTCAGCCCCGAGATCCTGGCCGCATTCCAGAAGGAGTACCCCTGGATCACGGTCAAGCACGAGGACGTCGACTGGGACAGCTTCCTGACCAAGTTCAACACCGACGTGCCCGCCGGCGCGGGACCCGACGTTGCCACCCTCGACGGGACCTGGTATTCGACGCTGGCGGCCAACGGCGCGCTGATGGGCCTCAAGGACCTCAGCGGGGGCATGCTCAACGGCAAGCCCATCACCGACCAGTACGCGCCCGGTTCGATCGAGGCGATGACCTTCGACGGCGACTACATCACCATGATGTTCGACTTCGACGTCTACGCCCTCTACTACCGGGCGGACCAGTTCCAGAAGAAGGGCATCCAGGTACCCAAGACCTGGGACGACCTGATCGCCGCGGCCAAGCAGCTGGCCGAGGACACGAACGGTGACGGCAAGCCCGACAAGTACCTCTACGCCGTCCGCGCCGACGACTTCAAGTTCGCCCAGTTCCTGTTCCAGGCCGGCGGCTCGATGCTCACCCCGGACCTCAAGAAGGCCGCCTTCAACAGCCAGGAGGGCGTCGACGCCCTGAACGTCCAGAAGGCCATCCTCGACGAGGGCGCGGGCTTCGTCTGGCCCGATGCCGATTCGGACATCACGCCGGTCATCGCCAGCGAGAAGGCCGGCATGTTCAACGACGGCCTCTTCTACATGAGCCTGATGAAGAGCGCCGCGCCCAACCAGTCCGGTGAGTGGCGCATCGCGATCGCGCCCTACTCCAAGCAGCCGGGGTCCTATTTGGGTGGCACGGGCCTCTCGATCCCGACCACCTCCAAGCACCCCCAGGCGGCCTGGCTGCTCATCCAGTACATGCTCCGCCCTGAGCAGCAGGTCAACGGCCTGTGGAAGATCGCCGGTGCCCCGCCGGCCACCCTGGCTGCCCTGGCCGACCCGGCCCTCAACGAGCCGGACCCGTACTTCGGCGGACAGGCCCCCATGGGCATCTTCCTCGAGACCATGAAGACCGCCACGCACATGCCCTACGTGGGCCAGTGGAACGAGATCAGCGACATCCTGCAGACCGCCTGCGAGACGGCCCTGCTGGGCAAGGGCACGCCCGAGGATGCCTTGAACGCCGCGGCCCAGAAGACCGACGAGCTGCTCTCCAAGTGATGGCCTGACCGATCGGGTCGAGGGAGCAGGCGATGCGGCGCCGGCTGCGGGCGGGCGTGCCCGGCTACGTGCTGATCGCGCCGGCCGTTTTGGTGACCGTCGTCTTCTTCCTCGTCCCGATGGTCGTGTCGGGCTACTGGAGCCTGACCAAGTACAACGGCATCCGTCCGCCGCAGTTCATCGGCGTGGACAACTACCTGGCGCTGCTCTCGGACGACATCTTCCTGCGCTCGCTCCAGAACACGGTCTTCTTCGTCGTCTTCGGCATGGCCATCGGGCCCCTGCTCGGCCTCGCCACCGCGCTCCTGCTCAACAACCAGTTGCGCCTTCGCGGCTTCCTGCGCAGCGCCTACTTCCTGCCCACGATGGTCTCCCTGGTGGCGGTGGCCACGGTCTGGAAGTTCCTCTACCAGGACGACGGCCTCATCAACGCGGTGCTGGGCTTCTTCGGGCTGCCCGGCCACTCCTGGCTGCTCGATCCGACGACGGCGCTGCCGGCCGTCATCGTCACCTCGATCTGGCAGGGCTTCGGCTTCGAGACGGTCGTCTTCCTGGCCGCGCTTCAGGCGATCCCGCGTGTCTACTACGAGGCCGCGCGCGTGGACGGGGCCGGGCCCTGGGCCCTCTTCCGCCACGTGACCTTGCCCGGGCTGCGGCCGACGATCGTGTTCGTCTACATCATCGGCATCATCGGCAGCTTCCAGACGTACGACCAGATGTTCGTCATGACGCAGGGCGGTCCGCTCAACTCGACCCGCACCGTCGTCTATGACCTCATCGACGAGTTCACGCGCCTCCACCTCGGCTACGCCTCGGCGATCGCCTACGTGCTGCTGGCGATCCTGGCCGTGCTGTCCTTCCTCCAGCTGCGCTGGTTCGGCGAGCGATGACCGTCCAGCGTCGGCTCAGAGGCTGGGGGCGCTACGCGATCCTGCTCGTCGGCGCCCTGCTCATGGTGGCGCCCTTCTA
>DATHCS010000357.1:0-7260 GCA_035319405.1 Candidatus Dormiibacterota bacterium
CTCGAGTTCTACGAGCGCTATGTCGGCGAGGGCCAGCCGCCGGTGGCCAACCCCCTGGCCGTGTACGAGGACGCGACCTCGGACCGCTTCTACCTGCGCACGCCGGTCGCCTACGACCGGGAGTCAGGCTCGATCGGCTTCTTCGGCGCCGTGCCGGAGGGCGCGACGGTCCAGATCACGGTGGCCGCCACGGACCAGATCTTCGAGGGGGCGCGAGCCTCGATCAGCGAGGCCCTGGCCGCCTTCCCGCCGGGCGTGAAGCCGGACGCGGCGCTGCTCTTCTCCTGCGCCACACGCAAGTACCTGCTGGGCACGCGGGCGGGCCGCGAGATCGACGTCGTGCGTGACGCCCTGGGCCTGGGCGTGCCGGTGGGTGGCCTCTACTGCATGGGCGAGATCGCGCCGACGGTCTCGATCGACCGGACCCGATTCCACAACGCCACGATGGTCTCGCTCCTGCTCGGGACGGCACCGTCGGACGTGGTCCCCGCCGCTTGACGAGCGAGCCTCCCGACCCGCTGGCGGCGGAGGAGCTGGAGCGGGAGAACCGGCGGCTCACGCGACGCCTCCAGCGCCTCGAGGCCAACGTGCAGGTCATGCAGGAGTTCCAGGACTCCAATTCGACCTTGTTGTCGCGCCTGCTGGCCGAGCTGGAGGCGGAGCGGGCCAAGTCCCAGCGCCTGCTGCTCAACGTGCTGCCGCAGCGGATCGTCGACCGGCTGGCCGCCGGGGAGACCCTCATCGCGGACCGTCACGATTTGGTCAGCGTCCTGCTCAGTGATTTCGTCGACTTCACGGGGATCTCCGCACGGCTCCCCCCGGCGCAGCTCATCGAGGAGCTCAACCGGCTCTTCGCCGGGTTCGATGCGATCTGCGAGCGCACCGGGGTCGAGAAGATCAAGACCGTCGGCGACGCCTACCTGGTCATCGGCGGGCTGGGCGGCGAGGCGGACCATGCGGCAGCCGTCGCCGAGACCGCACTGCAGATGGTCGAGCAGGTCGCCTCGGGGACGGGGTCCGTCACGTCATGGCGGATCCGCATCGGCCTGCACAGTGGGCCGATCGTCGCTGGCGTCATCGGCACGACCAAGTTCGCCTACGACGTGTGGGGCGACACGGTGAACGTCGCCGCACGGCTGGAGGCGGCCTCGGAGCCCAATCGCATCCTTGTCTCCGCTGCGCAGGCCGCCCAGCTCGCGGATCGGTACCGCTTCGATCCGCGCGGCTCGATCGAGCTGAAGGGCAAGGGCCTCGTCGAGACCTGCTACCTCGTCGGACGACACGAGGCCGATGCAGCCCGATGACCAGCGACGAGCAGCCCGGGGCCGCCTCGGGGCCGCTGGATGCCGCAGGCGCGACCGAGGCCGCCTCAAGGCCGCAGGACGAACCGGTCGACCCCAGAGAGCCCACCCCCGCCGACGAGGCGACCAACGCGCTCTGGCGGGCGCGCCTTCTTGGCACGGATCCCGGCCTGCAGCAGATGCGCCGCATGTTCGGGCGGCTCCCCTCCCCGCCACGCTGCAAGATCTGTGGCGCGCCGTTCCACGGCCCCGGCCGCATCTTCACCCGCCTCTGGCTGCGCGGCGAGTCGCCGGGGCATCCACTGATCTGCAACTCCTGCATCGGATCGCTGGCCAAGCACCCCGGTGGCGCCGAGATCGAGATCAGCATCGTATTCGCCGACGTACGCGGCTCGACCGGCCTCGCCGAACGGACGAGCCCGGCAGAGTTCCGGGCGCTGCTGCAGCGCTTCTACGAGGTCTCCGCGCAGGCCATCGATCGCAACGGCGGCATCGTCGACAAGTTCCTCGGCGACGGAGTGATGGCCCTCTTCATCCCGGTGCTGACCGGGGAGAACCACGCCTCCCGGGCGCTCCAGGCGGCCCGCCAGCTGCTCGGGGGGGCAGCGCGCCTGCGGGTGGCTGCCGGCGTCCTGCCCGTGGGTGCCGGGCTGCACACCGGGATCGCCTTCGTGGGCGCCGTCGGCTCGGGCGACAAGCTCGACTTCTCAGCCCTCGGGGACACCGTCAACGTCGCCGCGCGACTCGGCTCGGTGGCCGCGGCCGGGGAGCTGTTGGTGAGCCGTGCCGCCTGGGATGCGACGGGCCTGCCGCTCGAGGGAGCGTCGCTTCGCGAGCTGGAGGTCCGCGGTCGTGCGACCCCGCTGGAGGTCATCGTCGAGCGTCCGTCGGACGTCGCGGCGACCGCGTAGCACGCGGCGCGCTCGGGTCGCCCGTGCCGGAGAGCGACGGGACAAAGGGCATTTGACAAAAACGCTCAGATGTCCGTCATGATGCGCTGTTTGTGCGGCCCCACGGAACGACGGAGGAGGACCGGGGCCCGCAGCGCGTCTAGACGATGGACAATGGTCTTGCGGAAGGGCCACGACTTCCTGTTCCAGTGCCGCCGTTCCGCATGCCGCGTTCCATCCACATACCTCGCAGGAGGAGTTGCATCTATGAAGGCACGCGCGCGACTTCTGGCCGCCTTCGGTGCGGCCGCGATCGTCGCTACCGCCTGTAGTAGCGGCGCGACCACAGCGCCTCCGACCGGAACGGCAAGCGCTCCGGCCTCCGCCAGCGCACCGGCCAGCGCAAGCGCGCCGGCCAGCGCATCGGCCAGCGCAGGGGCGATCGGCATCAACTCGTTCGATGCCTCGTTCGCCGCCATGTCGCAGTTGTCGAGCGTGTACGCGGCCGGCAAGGGCATGGTCGGGGTGATCCTCCCCGATACCACCACGTCCGCTCGCTACACCAGCTACGACCTTCCGTACCTCACCAAGGCCTTCCAGACTGCGGGCTACGCAGCCACCGACTTCAAGATCGATAACGCCTCAGGCACCGCGACCACCCAGCTGGCGCTCGCCCAGGCGGACATCGCGGCCGGCGCGAAGGTCCTCCTCGTTGACCCCCTCGACAGCAACACCGGCAAGGCGGTCCAGGCGGCGGCTGCCGCTGCGGGCGTGCCGATGATCAGCTACGACCGGGCCACCTTCCAGGGCACGAATACGTACTACGTCAGCTTCGACAACGTCCAGGTCGGGGAGCTCATCGGCAAGGGCTTCCTCCAGTGCGTGACGGACTGGAATGTCTCCAGCCCGAAGGTGTTCACGCTCGACGGAGGCCAGGACACCGACCCCAACGCGATCGACTTCGCCAAGGGCTACAACGACGCGGTCTGGGGCCAGAAGGTGGCGCAGGTCACGGCCGGCGCTACCAACAGCCAGGGCATGACGCTCGTCGCCGAGCAGCTGTCCCCCGGCTGGGACAACGCTAAGGGCGGCGTGATCTTCCAGCAGGCCTTCACGGCCCACAAGGAGATCAACGCGACGATGGAGGCCAATGACGGCCTCGCCGGCGCCGTGATCGCCGACCTGAAGGCAGCTGGCGTCCCGGCCAAGAAGATCCCGACGACCGGGCAGGATGCCACGGAACAGGGAATGGCATTCGTCCTCCAGGGCTGGCAGTGCGGCTCGGTCTACAAGCCGATCTACCTCGAGGCCCAGGCGGCCGTCGCCCTCGCGACCTACCTGCGCGCGGGCCAGACGCCTCCCACCGGACTGGTCAACGGCTCGACCACGGATCCCAAGAACCCGTCGGCGACCCAGCCGGCGGCGCTTCTGACTCCGATGTGGGTCAACGCCGCGAACATGGAAGCGACCGTCATCAAGGACCAGTTCGTCGACGTCACCAAGCTGTGCGCAGACGTCGGGGCCGACGTCTGCACGGCGGCCGGGATCAAGTAGCCCGTCCGCGTTCCCACCAGCGCTCGGCAACACCGCTGAGCGCTCGCGACAAAGCCGTGGCGCACCCCTCGCCGGGTGCGCCACGGTTTACTATCTGGGTGGCGTGCCTGCCGAATCGGGACCGCTGCCCGTGCGCGACCACTCCAGCGTTCGAAGGACGGCTCGATGGACGTGATGCCTGGTCAAGTCTCACCGACCAGTAGTGCCCCGGCCGGCGCGCCCGTCGGCGGGATGAACGCGCCCGATGTGGAGCCGCTCCTCAGGCTGCGGGGCATCAGCAAGCACTTCGGCGCAGTCCAGGCGCTTTACGAAGTGGGCCTCGACCTGCCCAGCGGCCAGGTCACGGCGCTCTGCGGTGACAACGGGGCCGGCAAGTCCGTGCTGACGAAGTGCATCGCGGGCATCCACGAACCGGACCACGGGGAGATGTTCTGGGAGGGCCGGCCGGTCCACATCCGCACGCCGAATGACGCTTCGGCGCTGGGGATCGAGACGGTGTACCAGGACCTCGCTCTCGCCGACAACCTCGACATCGTCCAGAACATGTTCCTGGGCCGGGAACGACTGAACCGCGCCCTGCTCGCCGAGGACGACATGGAGCGCGCCGCGGGTGAGACGCTGGCGGGCCTGCGCGTCACCACGGTGCGCTCGATCCGCCAGCCCGTCGCCACGTTGTCGGGCGGCCAGAGACAGGCCGTGGCCGTGGCCAAGGCAGTCATGTGGAACTCCAAGCTGGTCATGCTCGACGAGCCCACGGCTGCGCTCGGGGTGGCCCAGACCCGGATGGTCCTGGACCTGATCATCCGTCTCAAGGACCACGGCCTTGCTGTGATGGTCATCTCGCACAACCTGAACGACGTCTTCGAGGTCGCCGACCGGATCGCGGTGCTTCACCTGGGCCGGATGGTCGCCCAGGACGCGATCTCGGCCTTCGATCGGCAGAGTGTCGTCGACTTCATGACCACCGGTGGATCGAGCCGCACGGGGCGCCCATCCACCACCGAGGCAGAGGGCTAGCGATGACCAGCCTGGAGGGAGCGGCAGGGGGCCTGCCCACGCCGGGGGCGCCCGATGGGACCGAACCCGACCTGACCGCGGCCGTCGACGCGATCCCGGCCGAGATCCCGCCCGAGATCATGGCCCAGACCATGCGCGAGTACCTGCGGGCATGGGTCACACGGGTCAGGAGCGGCGATGCGGGAATCCTTCCGGTGGCCGTCGCCCTCCTTGCTGTCCTCATCGTCTTCACGATCGTCAGTCCGGAGCACGTCTTCCTCTCGCCGGTGAACCTGGTCAACCTGTTCGACCAGAGCGCCGTCTTCATCGTGCTCGCCATGGGCGTCGGCTTCGTCCTCTTGCTGGGCGAGATCGACCTGTCGATCGGGTACGTCGCTGCGATCGGCGGGATCGTCACCGCCCAGCTGGTGCAACCCGAATTCAACTGGCCATGGTGGCTGGCGATCATCGCGGGCGTGGCCGTGTGCGCCGTCATCGGGGGCCTCCAGGGCACCATCATCACCCGCCTGCGGATACCGGCCTTCGTCGTCACGCTGGCGGGCTACCTAATCTGGTTCGGGGTGATGATCGTGATCCTCGGGACGGCCGGTGGCGTCAGCATCACCAGCACCACGCAACCCAACCAGCAAGCCATCTACAACCTCGTCTACGGCTACATCGACCCGCTCGTCGCCTGGATCGGGCTCATCGTGATCGTGGTGGTGTTCGGGGCCATCCTGTGGCGACGCGATGCCGGTCGGCGACGGAGCGGCCTGGTGGCCCCCCCGGTCGGCCTCACGATCACCAAGATCGTGCTCCTGGCGGTCGCGGGAACCGCCGTCGTCGCCATCTGCAACATCGATCGCGGCACGTTCCTTCCCATCGTGGGCGTGCCCTACGTGATCCCGCTCGTGCTCCTCGTGCTGACGACCTGGACGCTGCTCCTCGAGCGGATGCAGTTCGGGCGTCACATGTACGCGGTGGGCGGCAACCCGGAGGCGGCCCGGCGAGCCGGCATCAACGTCCCCAGGGTACGCACACTGGCGTTCGTCCTGTGCTCACTGACCGCGGGGATCGCCGGCGTGATCTACTGCTCCCAGCTCGGCGGGATGACCACAAACATCAACGGCGGCCAGCTCGTCCTGTACGCGGTGGCGGCAGCGGTGATCGGCGGGACGAGCCTCTACGGCGGCCGAGGCCACGCGATCGACGGCCTGCTCGGTGGCCTGGTGATCGGGGCGATCTACAACGGCCTCTACCTGCTGGGCCTGCCCATCCAGTACCAGCTCATCATCACGGGCCTCGTGCTGCTCGCCGCAGTGAGCGTCGACTCGCTCTCCCACAGGGGCACCGTTCGCGCCTGAGGCTGACTAGCTAGCCGCCGCCCTCGGCGACGACCGCGCCTTCGCGTTCCCCGGCCATGCCCGCCTGCTCGCCATCCGCGATCGGCCGCGCGTTCAACGTGTGCCCGGCGGAAGTGAGGCAGCGTCCCGTGGCCAGCTCCCACTGCCAGCCGTGCAGCTGGCAGGTCATCACGCCGTCCTCGCAGAGGGCGAAGCGGGACAGGTCGGCCTTCATGTGCGGGCATCGTGCCTGCACCTCGTAGCCGCACAGCTCGAACGTGCCGCCCGACGGCCCCTGCTCCGCGTAGTAGCCCTCGGCGTACTGCAGGCGCTCCTCGGTCAGGCACTTGAACCAGGTGTAGACGTAGTCGTTGTAGGCGCCGCGCCGCCAGGCCCGGAATCGCATCGAGAGGAAGAGCACGTTGACCCAGTCCGGCTCGCGGTGGCGGACACACCACTCCACCAGCTCGCGAGCGATCGTGAAGCGGTAACCGAAGTCGAAGACGCCCGGCAGTTGCGGCCGCACGGCGCGCTCGCGGAAGTCGATGCGAATCCGCTCGTCGCCCACGTCGAGCACGACCGCGTCGTCGATGCCGGCGCAGATCAGGTCCGCCTCGGCCAGCAGCGGCTCGAACCACGCCTTGAGCTCGGTCACCAGGTCGAGCCGCGGCCCGGCCCATGACGCCCGCTCCGCCTCGAGCCGCGGCCGAACGTCGGCCTGGTAGCGGCGCAGGTAGGCCACCCGGTCCTCGAAGATCGCCGCCGCCTCGTCGTCCGGGAGCGGATGGCGCACCTCGAAGCTCACCCCGCCCCCGTCGCGCTCGAGCATGCCGACACTCCCCGGCAGCATCAGTCGGGCGTCGCGGCCGCGCTCGCGCACGTAATCGATGAAGACCGGCTGGGCCGGGAAGATGTTGTCCGGGTCGTCATGCAGGTCGTTCTGCTCGAAGAGGTCGTCGTCGAGGAAGCACGGCGGTCCGGCCGAGGGCACCGTGACCTGGGGCGCCAGCAGCTCGATGTAGCGGTACGCCCTGGCCAGCTGTGCGACGCGCTTCTTGTGCGCCAGCACCGTCCTGGCGCGGGGCGGCAGGTCGTACACCATGGGGTACCAGATAGCGCCCGAGAACTGCAGGAAGAGCACGTCGATCGGGCCCAGCGCGAGCAAGTGGTCCGGGT
>DATHCS010000358.1:0-2173 GCA_035319405.1 Candidatus Dormiibacterota bacterium
TGCCCCCCCGCGCAGATCGCCGCCAGCGGCCTCGACGCGCTGACGCAGCTGCTCGAGGCGTACGTCTCGCTCCGCGCGAATCCCATGACCGACGCGCTCGCCCTCAGCGGCCTGCTGGCGGCTCGTGAGGGGCTGCTGCCATGGTTCAGGGCCGTGCGTGACGGGACCCCGGAGGGACCGGCAGCCGTCGGCGCTCGCGCGGCCATGGCCTACGCCGCTCTTGCCTCCGGCATCGCCCTGGCCAACGCCGGCCTCGGGGCCACGCACGGCGTCGCCGCGGCGCTGGGCGGCTACTACGGCATCCCCCACGGGGTGGCCTGCGGCACCACGCTCGTGGCCACGGTGCGGGTCAACCTGGGCGCCCTCGAGGCGCGCGACGCCGGTGGCACGGCGCTGCCTCGATACGCCGAGCTGGGTCGGCTCCTGGCGGACGAGCCGCGGCTGCCCGACCCCGCCGCGCGCGGGCGCCTGCTCGAGCTGCTCGGGGCCTGGGCCCGCGAACTCGGCATGCCTCGCCTGCGAGCGTTCGGGGTGTCGGCCCAGGTGCTGGCGGACCTGGTCCCACGCTGTCGCGGCAGCTCGATGCGCAGCAACCCGGTCGCCCTCGACGACGCAGAGGTGGGGTCGATCCTCCGCCAGAGCCTCTAGGCCTGCGGCCCCATGCAGCGGACGACCGCCAGCGGCTCGGCGCCGGCGCGGAAGCGATGGTCGAGGGTGGCCGCGCAGGCGAAGGTGTCGCCACGGCGCACGGGAAGGCGACCGAAGTCTCCATCGAGGCTGCCCGCGCCGGCGGTCACGATGCCCACGTAGAGGCGGCCGTCGGAGACGTCGATCTCGTCGGCCACGTCGAGGCGGGTGGCGTCGAAGAACTCCAGCACGTCTGCGTTGAAGAGTCGCGTCTCGCCCGAGGCGCCGCTGCGGCGCACGACGCTGGGCGTCTGGCGCGCGCGGGCGAACGTGGTGGCCGCATCCGCGGTGCCGTAGTCGATCATGTCCAGTGCCAGGTCCCACCCGAGCCCCATCGTGGCGCCGGCGTCGTCGTCGCCCGAGGTCTCCGGGATGACGATATGGTCGGAGGGCTCCTGGACCTCGATGAACGAGATGCGCGGCCCCAGGTAATGCGGGACCCCGGCGTGGGCCACGTAGACCTCACCGGGGGCGATCGGCGTGCGGTGCAGCGAGCCGCGGATGGCGGTCCGGTCACGGCGCCGGACCGCGTCGTAGAACCCGTCGCGCGTCACGCCTTCGTGGAAGCCGACGCCGGCGTACGCCGGCTCGCTGCCGTCACCTGGCGTGTCGAGCAGGATCCACGCCTCGGTCTTGCCGAACCGTGAGCCCAGGTGGCGCGCCGCCCAGGCGCGATCGGGATGGGCGTGCAGCGGCACCTGTCCGGCCGGCGAGAGGAGCTTCACCAGCACGCCGGTGATGGGGCCCCAGCGCTCGGCGAACGCGGCGCCCACCATCTCCTCGGGGAACAGCTCGATGAGGGTCGCCAGCGCCACCGGGCCGACGCCCGGCACGTCCACCGTGCTGGGGCCCTGGCGCTCCCCGTCCGGCCCGGCGTTGCCGGCCTCGGTGCAGGAGCCGACCCAGTCCTCCGACCACCAGTCATCGGGCCGATCGGGCAGGCCACGGAACTGGCGAGTGAGCGAACCGCCCTCGTAGAAGCGGTAGAGCGGGTGGTACGGCAGCGGCAGGGGAGCCCGGATGGCGGCGGCGAGGCGATCTCGCGACGTCATCGGCCCGCGCGCCTAGGCAGGACTGCCGGCGCCGGCCTTGGCCCGCTCGACGCGATCCTCGAAGGCGCTCAGCGCCGCCGCGCCGTCGAGCGCCCCGATCTCCAGGTCGTAGGCGCGGGTCTCACCCGGCTCGAGGAACAGCAGCTCGCCGCGCTTCCGGGCGTCCCAGCGTCCGGCGTCGCGGTTGGTGCTGGGCTCGAGGGCCATGGCGTAGGTGTCCTCGCCCATCATCCGCCACACGGTGTGGTGCGGCAGCTGCGCCAGCCGGAAGACCTGGTACACGCCCAGCCCGAGGCTGCGATTGACGACGGCGACGGGCACCGTCCCGGCCGGCTCCGCGACCAGCTCGTGCTCGAAACAGGCCTCCGTGAAGTCGCGGTTGGGCCCGCTGAGGGTCTGGTAGCCCTCGATCGGCACCCCGTAGTCGGTCGTCG
>DATHCS010000359.1:0-5534 GCA_035319405.1 Candidatus Dormiibacterota bacterium
ACCGGCGGCACGGACGGCAGGCGGGAACGGGTTCGCAGCGTGGGGTAGGCCTCGTACCGCCGCGGCGTCTCCCAGGGTGGCGTGTCGGGATCGGTGCGCGGCATCGCCCGGCCCGTCGAGGCGGCCGGCCGCCCCCCGGCGCGAGCAGACGCCGCACCACCCGCCTCTGCAGCACCACCTGCCGCTCGCTCCGCCAGGAAGGCCGGCGCTTCCGCCTCCTCGGCCCCGGCGGCACCGGCGGCGTCGGCCTCGCCGGCCTCGTCGACCGCGGCCGCGCCGGCGACGCTTCCGCCGACCAGGGCCGCCAACTCGGCGTCACCGCGCTTGGCGGGGACGGTCGGCGCAGCCGCCTGAGGGACCGCGTCGAACGCGCCCAGCTGTGCCGGGCCCTCGTCACGGAGCCAGGCTGAGGGGTCGCTGGGTGGCGCTCCCGCAGCCACCTCGCGCGGCGCATCGGGAGCGGTCTCACGCGCAGACTCGCGGCGGGCCCAGGCCTGGAAGGTCGGGCAGGTCGGGAACTCCGAGGTGAGGCAGTAGCGCTCCTGGTGCGCCACGGCACGAGGGGCCGGGCGCGTCTCCGCGTAGCAGCGATGACGGTGGTCCGGGACGGTGCTGCGGTGCTCGCGGTCGTCCTCGAAAGCGAGGAAGGGGCACGCCGGCGGGATCTCGACGGGCTCGGCTGCTCGTCCGCTCATCGCGGCCATGATACCCGGCAGCGGGCGGCGGCCGATGGGGTCACAATGGCCGCCAGGAACGGAAGCCCGCACGCCCGATCGCGCCGAGCGGCGCGAGACCCACGAAAGGAGCACCGATGCTGCGACAGCGCCTCGTCGCCGCGCTCGCCCCCCGCCGTGTCGCGCACGCCCACTGCGACGTGCCCTGCGGCGTCTACGATCCGGCCCCCGCCCAGATCGCCGCCCGCACCGTGTCGCGGATGGTCGAGCTGCTCAACGGCATTACCGGCATGGAGCTCGAGGACCGCAACAAGATGGTCCGCTGCACGGCCGTCAAGGAACAGCACGCCGAGCTGGTCAAGCGCGAGGTCCAGGTCATCTGGAGCGACTACTTCAAGCCCGAGCACCTCGAGAAGTACCCCGAGCTCCACGACCTCAGCTGGCGGGTGCTCAAGCAGGCCAGCAAGTGCAAGCAGAGCGTCGACGCGGAGGCTGCGGCAGAGCTGGAGCGGCTGGTGGGTCGCTTTGCTGAGATCTTCTGGGCCAGCAAGGGCGCCCCCGCGCACCTGATGACCCCGTCCGCCGAGGGTGCTCCGAAGAACGTCATCAGCTGGGAGGTCCGGGCGTCGTAGCACGGCGGCGCCGCTCCGTGGGGCGGATCGGCGCCTCCTCGACCCCCGTCGCCCCGCCGCGCTCGTTCGCCTCGGGCGTCCGCGTCGGGCTCGTGCTGGGCGGCCTGGCGCTGGCGGCGGCCCCCGGCATCCGCCGCGCCGGACGCTCCTGGCGCAACCGCGTCGCCGTCGAGGGAGGGAGCATGTCGCCCGCGGTCCTGGACGGCGAGTGGCTGCTCGTGGATCCCGACGCCTTCCGCGATCGCGGGCCCCGCGAAGGCGAGCTGGTCCTGGTGGCCGATCCCGGTCGCCCGGACCGGCTCCTGGTGAAGCGCGTCGCCGCGATCGCCGCGGATGGGCTGCTCGACCTGCGCGGCGACGCACCAGAGGCGTCGACCGACTCGCGCGACTTCGGGCCAGTGCCGCCCTCCCAGGTCCTCGGCAGGCCCTGGGCCCGTTACTGGCCACCACGCCGCATCGGCCGCGTTCGCTGAGGCGAGGCAAAGCGGCGCCGGGCGCCGCCCCCCTCGGCGAGGCTAGGCCGACAGCGCCCGGCCCAGCAGCGCCACCATGTCCAGGTCCCGTGGCAGCAGGTCCTGCAGCATGAGCCGTTCCACGCCCGCGGCGGCATAGGCGGCGACCTGCTCGCGGGCCTGCTCGAGCGTGCCGACGATCCAGCGTGCCCTCCGGGCGGCCAGCCAGGCCTCGGCGCCCGCAGGGTCGACGGCGAGCGCGGCCATCAGGTCGGCGACTCGGGCAGCGACGTCGGCCTCGGTCTCGCCCACCAGCACGCCCGTCATCACCGAGAAGACCACCCGCTCGGGGTCGCGCCGGGCCGCCAGGCACGCCGCTCGGAGCCTTTCGCCCACCTCCCGGGCAGCAGCAGCGTCGAGACCCGAAGCGTTGTACTCGTCGCCGTAGGTCGCCGCAAGGCGCAGGCCGCGCGGCTTGCCGTCGCCGCCGAGCACGAGGTGCGGGTGGCGTCGACCGCCACGGGCCGCGGCGGGCCGCAGCAACGCGTCGCGGACCTGCCAGACGCGGCCCTCGTAGGACCAGCCGTCGGGCTCGGTCCACAGGCCGTGCACGATCGCCACCGCCTCCTCGAGGCGATCGAAGCGCTCGCCGAGGGGCGGGAAGGGGATCCCCAGCTGGGCGTGCTCCAGTTCGTTCCAGCCGGCCCCCATGCCCACCTCGACGCGGCCGCCGCTCATCTCGTCGACGGTCAGGACCAGCTTCGCGAACGGTCCCGGCAGGCGGAAGGTGACCGGCGAGACGAGCACGCCGAGGCCGATCGCGTTCGTCTCGCGAGCGAGCCCGGCCACGACCCCCCAGGCGTCGGTGGTGGGCCGGCCGGCGCCTCCCGGGAAGCTGGCGTAGTGATCCGAGCGCAGGAACGTTTCGAAGCCGGCCGCCTCGGCCGCGCGCGCGACGGCCAGCTGCTCAGCGTAGCTGAGGCCCTGTTGGGGCTCGGTCATGAGCGCGAAGCGCATCGACGTCCTCCATCCCGACGAGATAGTCCCGATTGACAGGATAGTTCAGGTGGGCGATAATCCTTCGTGCGATGGCAACTATCTCCCCGGCCCGCCCGCCCGCCGACCGCGAGGCCGTCCGCGACACCCTGGCCGAGCTATCCCGTTCGGTCGGTGAGTTGCGGTGCGCCGGCAGCCAGCAGCTGGTGAGGGCCGGGATCAGCATGAGCCATCTGCACGTGATGTGGATGCTGCAGCGTCACGGCGACCTCTCCATGGGGCGGCTGGCCGAGATGCTGGACGTCTCGCTCTCCAATGCGACCGGCCTCATCGACCGCATGGAGGAGCGCGGCCTCATCGAGCGTGTCCGCGTGCCCGACGACCGACGCGTGGTGCTGGTGGCGCTGTCCGCCCGCGGCCGTCAGATGCTGGAGCTGACCGACGTCATGCGCAGCGACCTCCTCGAGGCGGTCCTGCGTCGCCTTGACGGACGGCAGCTGGCCTGCGTCGCGCAGGCCTTGCGCGACGTCACGGAGGCCCTGCGAGCCGCCCGCGAAGCGGGCGACCTGCCTCCCGATACCCACGATCACGCCCACTAGCCCCCCAGCGCCCGACTCCAGGAGGAACCCGCCCCGATGATGGAAGCTGTGCCGCCGACCGAAGCGGCCGGCCACGTGCCCACCCTCGCCGAAGATCCCGCTCTCGGCCTCGACCGCCGAGCCAAGTTCGAGATCCTCGGCGCGATCCTGCTCGCCCTGTTCCTGGGCGCGCTCGACCAGACGATCGTCGGCACCGCCCTGCCGCGCGTGGTGACCGACCTCGGCGGCAACGACCTCTACGTCTGGGTCGTCACGATCTACCTCCTCACCAGCACCATCAGCGTGCCCTTCTACGGCAAGCTGTCCGACCTCTACGGTCGGCGGCCGCTGCTGATGATCGGCATCTCGATCTTCCTCGTCGGCTCGTTCCTCTCCGGGCTGAGCCAGACGATGTGGCAGCTGATCCTCTTCCGCGGCCTGCAGGGCCTCGGCGCAGGGGCCCTCTTCCCGATCTCGCTGGCCGTGATCGGCGACCTCTTCACGCCCCAGGAGCGGGGCAAGTACCAGGGCCTCTTCGGGGCCGTCTTCGGCATCGCCGCGCTCATCGGGCCGGCGCTCGGCGGCTTCATCACCGATACCTGGAGCTGGCACTGGATCTTCTTCGTGAACATCCCCATCGGGATCGTTTCGCTGATCGTGATCTGGCACCTGCTGCCGACGGTCAAGCGGCCCGACGCCAGCCGCAACTTCGACCTCCTCGGCGCGGGCGTGTTCATCGTGGGCGTGGCGTTGCTGCTGATCGGCCTGACCAACAAGCAGACCAACGATTGGACCGATCCCTCGGTCGGCGGCCTGCTCCTGGTCTCGTTCGTGTTGCTCGCCATCTTCCTGGTCATCGAGTGGCGTGCCAAGGAACCGATCGTGCCCCTCGACCTGTGGCTCAACCGCACGTATGCCGGCTCGATGACCGCGGTCTTCCTGGCCAGCATCGGGTTCTTCGGCTCGATCATCTTCCTGCCGCGCTGGTTCCAGGTCGTGCGCGGTGTGAGCGCGACGCTCTCGGGCTACCAGGTGATGGCCCTGCTGGTGGGCCTGATCATCAGCTCGATCATCTCGGGCCAGATCGTGGCGCGCACCGGCAGGTACAAGTGGCTGACCGTGGCCTCGCTGCTGATCACCGCGCTCGGGCTGTACCTGATGACGAACCTCAAGACCGACACGGACCTGCCCGTGCTCTGGTTCTGGATGTTCGTCACCGGCGTGGGCATCGGGCCCTCGCTGGCGGTCTTCACGATCATCATCCAGAACGCGGTGCCCTTCGACCGCCTCGGCGTGGCCACCGGTAACCTGACCTTCTTCCGCCAGATCGGCGGGTCGGTCGGCCTGGCCATCGTGGGGACGGTCTTCGGGCAGGCCATCACCGATGATCTGCCCAGGTCGCTCGTGGCCAACGGCATCCCGCCCGAGTTCGCCAGCCAGGGCACCGGCTCGTTCGACCTCAACCAGATCACCGGTGCCGGCGTGAACCTGCACGACCTGCTCGCTTCATTGCTTCCGCCGGCGGCTCAGCCCTTCATCGACAACATCATCAAGGCCATCTACGACTCGTTCTCGTATGCCGTGGCCCAGACCTTCTGGATCGGCGTGGTGGCCTCGCTGGCCGCCGCGGCGGTGGCCGCGGTCCTGATCAAGGAGGTGCCGCTCCGCAGCACCTTCGGGGCACGCCAGCCGGCCGGCGCACCCGCTGGCCAGGCCGGGACGGGTCCCATGGGGACCGCCCCGGGTCGGCCGATCCCCGAGCCGGTCCACATCAGCGAGGCGAGCCCTCGCCCCGACTGAACGACCCACATCGCAGCACGAGGCCCGCCCCCCGAAGGGAGGCGGGCCTCCGCTTGTCCGGTCCGGGCGGCGGCCGGATCAGGCCGTCGGTGCGCTCGGGCCGGCGCTCGGCTCGAAAGGTCCGCCGCCGGTCGGGCGCCGCGTGATGCGACGACCGATGACGAGGAGGATCCCCAGCGCGAGGAGCCCGGCCAGCAGGAAGGGCAGGAGCACGATGACGAACCAGACGGCCGCCGTGGCCAGGCCCTGGCCGACCTGGACCAGCACCGCCAGGGCCTTGTCGATCTGCTCGCCGAGGCTCCAGTCCTTGGTCACCGTCGTGGTCACCGGTACGAGCGGGGCCTGGAAGCCGACCGTGAGGGTGCCGTAGGCGGCCTGCGCCTCGAGGTGGGCCTTCTCGGT
>DATHCS010000360.1:0-4249 GCA_035319405.1 Candidatus Dormiibacterota bacterium
CGCTGCCGGCGGATTCGCCGCTCTACGGGCTGCCCAACTGCCTCATCACGCCGCACACCTCGTGGTCGAGCGGGCGGGTCGTGCTGCGCAGCGTCGAGCTGTTCTGCGACAGCCTGCGCCTCTACCGCGTGGGCCAACCGCTGCGCAACGTGGTGGATTCGACGCTGGGTTACTGACGCGATGCAGATCGCGATCGTGGGCCTGGCTGCGTCGGGCAAGACGACCGTCTTCAACACGCTGACGCCCGGGCACGCCGAGACGGGCGGTTACGGAGGCCTGGTCCTGAACGTGGGCGTGGTCAAGGTGCCTGACCATCGGCTGACCCGGCTGACCGAGCTGTTCCAGCCCAAGCGGGAGGTGCAGGCCGACGTGACCTACGTCGACCTGCCCGCGCCGCCGGCCGCCGGTGGGGGCCATGAGGGCGCCAACGAGCTGCCGGCCGACCAGCTGGCCCGACTGCGCAACGCCGATGCGCTCCTGCACGTGGTGCGGGCCTTCGGGGATCCGGCGGTGCCGCACCCGGACGGCTCCGTGGATGCCTGGCGCGATCTGGAACGGCTGGACCTCGAGTTCACGCTGGCCGACCACGCCGTGGCCGAGCGGCGCCTCGAACGGCTGCAGGCCACCGGTCGTCACGGCACCCCCGCAGAGCGGGAGGCCAACGAGCACGAGCAGGCCGTCCTGGAGACGGTCGTGCCGGCCCTCGACGCGGGCCGCCCCATTCGGGACCTGGGCCTCGATGCGGACGCGTTGCGCCGCCTGCGCGGCTTCCGGTTCCTGACCGAGAAGCCCGTCCTGGTGCTGCTCAACATCGGCGAGGACGACCTGCCGCGAGCCGAGGAGCTGACCTCGGCCGTGCGAGCTCGCTACGACCACCGCGACTCCCTCGTCGACGCGCTTTCCGCGCGCATCGAGATGGAGATCGGCGAGCTGGACGAGGAGGCGGCGTCCGCCTTCCGCGCGGACCTCGGCCTCAGCGAGGCCAGCCTGGAGCGAGTGATCCGCCTCAGCTACCGCCTGCTGGGCCTGATCAGCTTCTTCACCGCCGGGCCCGACGAGACGCGGGCCTGGACCGTGCCCGACGGTGCCACCGCCCTCGACGCCGCGGCAGCCATCCACAGCGACCTCGCGCGCGGCTTCATCCGCGCCGAGGTGGTGGCCTGTGAGGACCTCCTGGAGCTGCGGTCGCTGGCAGAGGCACGCAAGCACGGACGGCTGCGCGCCGAGGGCAAGACCTACCGTGTCCGCGACGGGGACGTGATCGAGATCCTCTTCAACGTCTGAGCCCGTGCGACCCGCCGGTCGTGGCCGCGGCGCTAGTTCAGCTCGTTGGGATCGAGGTCGACGAGCAGGCTGCGGTACCCTGCGCCGTCCTCCAGCTGCGCCTCCGCCTCGTCGCTCACCTCGGCCAGGAACGTCTCGCCCTCCTGCTCCGAGACGTTGACCGCGGCGCTCAGGCGCGCGTCGTCGATGTGCACGAAGCCATGCTGTCGCTCCAGGTCGTGGGCGACGGCCTCGACCAGCGTATCCTCCTCGAACGAGCCGAGGACCCGGGCACGGGCCTCGAGCACGAGTTCGAGGAACTGCTCTTCGTCGAACTCCTGCTCGTGGACCAGGAGGGCGTCGCTGAAGAGCTCGTCGTCGCCCTCGTGGAGCTCATAGAAATACACGCGGGGCTTCACCGTAGGAGGGGTCGTGGGAGAGGCCGAGTATACGCGCCCGGAGTCGGAACGGCCCGCAGCCCGTCCGCCCGACCATGCCGCTCCGCAGGTCGTGGTGGTCGGCTCGGCCTCGCGCGACATCGCCGCCGAGGACCCGCGCGGCTGGCGTCTCGGGGGCGGCGTCACCTACGGTGCCCTGACGACAGCGCGGCTGGGGCTGCGCACGGCCGCGCTCATCGGCGCCGACCCCGAGGCGGCCCGTGCCTGGGAGCTCGACCTGTTGCGGGAGGCGGGTGTCGACCTGGTCGTGGCGCACCTGCCGCGCGGCCCCGTCTTCGAGAACCGCGAGCAGCCCGGCGGCCGCGTGCAGCTCTGCCTGGAGCCGGGGGTGCCCCTCGGGGCGGCGGAGCTCCCGACGACATGGCGGGCCGCCGGTGCGTGGTTGCTCGGGCCTGTCGCCAGCGAGTTGCCGGACGAATGGGCGACCATCCCCCGTCCGGACGCCTGCGTCGCCTTCGGCTGGCAGGGGATCCTGCGCCACCTTGCGGCCGGCCAGCGCGTGCGACCGATCGCCCCGGCCCCCTCGCCGCTCCTGCTGCGGGCCGACCTCATCGGCGTGAGCCGCCACGACCTGCTGCACGACCTGCCGGTGCCCGTCGTGTGCCGCTGGCTCGGCCGTGACGACGACCTGCTGCTGACCTGCGGCGACGAGGGTGGGCTGCTGATCACGCTGGGCGAGCATCGCATCCAGCGGCTCGTGCGCTACCCACCGGTGGCTGCCGCGGCCGATGTCGATCCGACGGGAGCCGGTGACGTGATGCTGGCCGCGGTGCTGGTGGCACGCGTGGCGGGGGGCGACGCCGCGCGAGCGGGCGGACGAGACCTGCACCTCGGTGCGGCGGCCGCCAGCCTCGTCGTGGAGCGACCCGGATTGCTCGGCGTGCCCACCCTGGCCCAGGTGCGCGAGCGGCTCGCGAGCGGCGCGGGGAGCCGCGCCGCCTAACCGGAGCCGCCGGCCGGCGGGCCGGTGGAGTTGCGCACCACGAGCTCGACCGGCAAGCGCACCACGCGCGGCGGCGCCTCCATTCCGCCTCGTCCGCCGGTCTCAGCGGCGCCGTCACGCAGACGCCGCACGAGCGCCTCCACGGCCCCTCGCCCCAGCTCGGCGAACGGCTGCCTGACGGTGGTCAGCGGCGGCTCGACATAGGCCGCCAGGTCGATGTCGTCGAACCCGACCACGCTCACGTCCGCCGCTACGCGCCGCCCCGCCGTGCGCAGCGCGCGGAGAGCACCCACGGCGGTGAGGTCATTGAAGCAGACCACGCCCGTGGTGGCCGGGGCGCGCGCCAGCAGCTCCCGCATGGCGATCTCGCCGCCGGCGACGTGGCCGTCGCTGGCGGCCCAGGGCAGCGCGTCCGCCCCGAGGCCCGCGGCAACCATGGCGTCGCGCACGCCGGCGAGGCGCTCGGCTGCGGCGGGGTTGGCCGGATCGCCCGCGACGTGGGCCAGGGCGCGATGGCCCAGCTCGATCAGGTGCCGCGCGGCAAGCGTCCCGCCCGCCCGGTTGTCACTCAGGAAGGCCGGCACCTCGACGTCGGGCAGGGCGCAGTTGACGAGCACCAGCGGCACCGGGGAGTGGCGCAGCCAGCGCCGATGGCGCGCCGTGAGCGAGGTTGCGGCGATGATGATGCCGTCGACACGCCGACCCGCCAGCAGCTCGAGGTAGGCGGCCTCGCGCTCGGCATCCTCGGCCCCGTTGCCCAGCAGCAGCACGTAGTCGTGCTCGCGCGCGGCGTCGTCGATGCTGCGCACGAGGTGGGCGTAGAAGGGGTTCTGGATGTCGGTGATGAGCAGGCCGAGCGTGTCGGTCGTGCGCAGCTTGAGCGACCGCGCCACGCCCGAGGGCCGGTAATCGAGCTCGCGCGCTGCGGTGAGGATGCGGTCGCGCGTGGCCGGCCGGCCGCGGCTCAGGCCGCGCAGGACACGGCTCACGGTGGCCGTCGAGACGCCGGCCCGGGCGGCCACATCCGCGATCGTGCTGGGCATCGCGCCTCCGCGCTCGGCCCGCCGCACGGCCGACCCGATCAGCCCTCCGGCGGCAGGACCTCCTCCGCTTCCACGGCGGCCAGCGGCTCGTCCGGCGAGGTGGGCACCGCCTCGGCGTGCGTGGCCGCCTCTTCGACGGTGCGTGCGTCGGCGGACATCAGCTGGTCGAGCTCATGGGCCAGCTCGGTCAGCTCCTCGCCGCCGCCCATCAGGCGCAGCAGCTCATCCTGGTTGACCTGGCCGCGCACGAACTCGCCGGCCAACCGGCCGTGGGCGAGGATCGTGAAGCGGTCGCCCACGGGGAGGGCGTGCTGCACGTTGTGGGTGATGAAGATCACGCCGAGGCCCTTGGCGCGCGCGCGGATGACGTGGCGCAGGACGATCGCGGCCTCCTTGACACCGAGCGCCGAGGTGGGCTCGTCGAGGATCAGCACGCGCGCCCCGAAGTACTCGGCCCGCGCGATGGCGAGTGTCTGGCGCTCGCCACCTGAGAGCGTGCCCACCAGCTGTGAGGGATCGCGCACCCGGATGCCGATCTCCAG
>DATHCS010000361.1:0-2197 GCA_035319405.1 Candidatus Dormiibacterota bacterium
GGCGTGGGGATGCGGAAGATGACGTTATTAGCCGCAAGCTCCGTGGTGAAATCGGGCTGCGGCAGGACGCAGGCGGGCGCATCGACACGGCCCTGGATCGAGTAGATCTCGTGGACGCTGCCGTCGTTCGGGGCCACGAACTCGGTGGTGGTGGCGATGAACCTGGGCTCCACGACGGGGCCGTCCGGGCGGACGAAGCTCGGGACCACGTTCGTCGCGCCGTCCAGGGTGGCCAGCGCCACCTGCGGGTTGGGACCGGGGTTCTGCGGGCTGCTCAAGCCAGGGCTGCTCCCTCCGGCGGCCGGCTGCGCGTGGCACATCGCGCAGCTGTTGCCGTTGAAGACGGGGCCCAAGCCCGCGCCCGGCTCTCCGGGGAGCGTCCCCGAGACCGAATCGACCTCCTTGAAGACGCCGCGGGCGAGCAGGAACTGGCGAACCTCCATGGGTGCAAGTCTGAAACTGATTGCGGTTGGCACTACGCTGCCTCGGCAAATCGCGGCAGCTCGTAGCACTTAAGGCCGCCACGTTTGACCACTGTGAGCGGGGTTTCTTGGAAGCTTGCCGCGACGAGGCGCCAGCCGCGCTGCCAGCGCTCGCTCTGCTGGAGGCTGCGGATTGTGAGAATGGCCTGCTTGCCGTCGCCCCAGCTCATCCCCGACCTCTTCATGCGCTGCGTCGCGAGCGTCTTGCATGCCGCCTCCACCACGCCGCTTCCGATCGGCAGGCCCTTGGCGATGTACCCGGCGTAGTCCATCCGCTCGCGCTGGTTCTCGAAGTACTTTCGCTCGCCGCGCAGGAGTTTCTTCTGCCTCGCACTCGCTCTGGCCTTCGAGCGCAGGCTTCGCTCCAGCTTGAGCAGCGCTTCTATAGCCGTGTCCACTCCGCCCGCCTGCTCCTTGAGGATGATTTTCAGCCTCTCGTACTCGGCGCGCCCCTCGACGCTCTCCTCGCCGTAGTACGCGGCCAGCCCGGCCTTCAGGTGCTGGCTGGCGTGCCCGTAGTCCACGATTTTGGTCGCGCCCGCCCATCGAGGCCCGTCGAAGAACCGCCAGTTCTCCTCGGCGCCATCCGCCAGCGCCACCAGGATCAGGTCGCGCCGCGTCGCCAGGATTGCCTCCACCTCCGCCTCGATCTCCTCCGTGAGCGTCTTCTTCTTGGCCTCCGGCGCGCGCCCGTAGCGGATCGTCTGCAGGCGGTTGCCCTCCGCGTCGAACAGGCTCACGGTGCCACAGCCCACCTCGCGGTATCCGGCGGGGCCGCCCGTGGCCTTCGCCAGGCTCTTCCGCTTCATTTCGCGCTCTGCCTTTGCCTCGGCCTGCGCCTGCTTGTCAGGCACCATCACTCCGTCCAGCGATGCCGCCAGAACCTTGGCCTCTGTCGGCACAGTCTCCGCGGTGCGCAACGCCTGTTCCCATTCGACGCGGTGGGCTTCCCACGCCTCGCCGACCATCTTCGGAATCCGGTCGCACGTGCTGCTCGAGGGCCCTTCGATGCCGAACTCTCGGAAAAGCGCGGCAGACTCCGCGGAGGTCATGTGGCCCATGGCGTAGGTCACCATGCGCGCCATCGCAGGCGCACAGATACCGCCCACGACTCCCGCGCGAAGCTCCAGCGGGCACACCGACTTGCCGCCTCCCGAGGGCCGGAACAGGTTGCGCGCTACCTCCACCGGGCCCGAGCTGGTCAGGTACCTCTTCTTCTCCTTCTTCAAGCAAAGGTTCATCGTCACGCCGGCCACCACGATCGTCTGCGCGTCGACGTCGTACCGAGCCAGTTGCTCCGCCTTCACCTCATTCTCGAGCGCGCGCATCTGCTCGCCGAGCGCGACCTCGAACTCCTCGAAGGAGCCAGGCTCCGCGCGCCTCGTCTCGATGAACTTCTGGAGCTTGGAATACGCGCTGAATTGCGCCAGGTCGGTCCCATGGTACCCTTCCATCGGCGGTCTCCCGTTGGTCAGTTCACAGCCCTCGATCAGCTGCGAACCCTAGCAGGCGACCGCCTTTCTTTTCGCCCGCGACGCCCATTCATGACAAAACCGTCATGAATCGGTTCGTCGATTGCGAAAAACCTAAACAAAATCGATCAGTTACAGATCGACACCCAGTTGTCATCGGGACAACCCGGCAACAAGTAGATGGCCGTGTCGAAAGTCGTGCCTGGATGGTCGGTGCTCAGGGTCAGCTTCGAGGCAGGAGAG
>DATHCS010000362.1:0-9266 GCA_035319405.1 Candidatus Dormiibacterota bacterium
CGAGATCCTGCTGATGGTGGCGCTGATCGGCGAGCGGCCCGAGGAGGTCACGGACATGCGCCGCTCGGTCAAAGGCGAGGTCATCTCCTCGACCTTCGACGAGCCGACGGAGAACCACACCCACGTCGCCGAGATGGCGCTCGAGATCGCCAAGCGGCAGGTGGAGACCGGCCGCGACGTGGTCATCCTGCTCGACTCGATTACGCGCCTCGCTCGGGCCTACAACCTGGCCCTGCCCCCTTCCGGGCGCACCCTGTCGGGCGGCATCGATCCCATCGCTTTGTATCCGCCCAAGCGCTTCTTCGGCGCCGCGCGCAAGCTCGAGGAGGGCGGCTCGCTGACGATCATCGGCACCTGCCTCATCGATACCGGCTCGCGCATGGACGACGTCATCTACGAGGAGTTCAAGGGCACCGGCAACAGCGAGCTGATCCTCGACCGCAAGCTCGCCGAGAAGCGCATCTTCCCCGCCATCGACGTGCAGCGTTCGGGCACGCGACGCGAGGAGCTGCTGCTCGAGGACGGCACCCTGCGCATGGTCTGGACGATGCGCCGCATGTTGTCGGCGGTGGGCACGAACGAAGGCATCGAGCTGCTCCTCAACCGCCTGGCCAAGACCGACTCGAACGCGACGTTCCTGGGCTCGTTGACCAAGCAGGCGGCGGCCGAAGGCTGAGCGCGAGCGGTGCCGCCGGGCACCCCCGCCGTGGCTGGGACGTTTGACGGTCCCGCGAGCCCGGTGGTACCGTCATCCCGATCCACGGACGCCAAGGCGCCAAGGGAGAACGGCGCCGGGCGTGGCCCAGCGGCGATGTGAGGCCCCAGCTCCATACCGCTCCACCCTCCGGGCGGGTGCGCCAGACCCCTGTGTCGCGACCCAAGCCCCTGTGTCCCGCCCGGACCATCAGGAGAACCTATTGAGGCAAGCAACGGCCCTCGTGAGGCGCGCCCTCGCGCGTCTCCCCCGAGAGCAGCGTCGGGTGACGGCCCGCGCCAGCGCAGTTCAGGCGCGACTGCGTGGTGACCTGCAGGCCCGTCGACTCGATCCCGTGCGTGGCGGACGTCACGCCCGCGCGTTCGCGCACCCGGCGCGCCTGCGCCTGCCGCGTCGCTCACGCCTGACGTCGCTCGTCCCCCGCCCCCATCTCGGATCGCTCTTCGCTGATCGGCGGTTGGCGCCGGTGCTCGTGCTGCTGCTCGTGCTCGGTGCGATGGTCGTGGCCGCGCTGCCGTCGTCGACGGCCGCCGTCGGCGACACGACTGGCAACGGGCAGGTGGCCTACCCGGCCATCGCCGGGCTGCGCGGCGCGGCCGCTGCCGACCCGGCCCAGGATCCGGCCTCGACGTCCGTCGACGAAGCGCCCGATTTCTCCGTCGAGAGCGCCTCGAACGCGGCCGAGGGAAGCGCGGTGCTGACGCCGTCGGGCGATTACGCCCTCGATGGCACGTTGGTCAAGCCGCTCAACGCCGACACCATCCAGACCGCCTTCGAGATGCAGGTCTACGTGGTCAAGTCGGGCGACACCCTGACCGGGATCGCCGGCCAGTTCGGGCTCAGCCCGATGACCATCTGGTGGGCCAACAAGCTGAGCTCCAAGGACGAGCTCCATGTCGGCCAGAAGCTCTCGATCCCGCCCGTCGACGGCGTCGTCTACACGGTCAAGGACGGCGACACGCTCGACTCCATCGCCACCAGGTACCGTGCCGACCCCGACACGATCATGGCCTACAACGCGCTGGAGACCGAGGAGCTCGCGGTCGGCCAGCAGCTGATGATCCCCGACGGCGTCGGGGCGGCGATCGCCGTCGCCAAGCCGGCCCCGAAGTCCGCGCCGCGTTCGACCAGCAGCGGCAGCAGCGGCTCGAGCCGCTCGACGAGCGGCTGCAGCGGCTGCAGCTTCAGCGGGCGCATGACCTGGCCGGTGCCGGGCGGCTACATCAGCCAGGGCTATCACTACGGCCACTGGGCGATCGACATCGCGGCGCCATACGGCTCGCGCATCATCGCCGCGGCCGCGGGCAAGGTCACGTTCGCCGGCTGGCGCAACAACGGCGGTGGCTACCAGGTCTGGATCAGCCACGGGAACAACCTCTACACGACCTACAACCACATGTCCTCGGTGGGGGTGTACGCGGGCCAGTACGTGGGCCGCGGCCAGTTCGTCGGTCGTGTCGGTGCGACCGGCGACGCGACGGGCCCGCACTGCCACTTCGAGGTCTGGATCGGGCCGATCTGGGCGGGCGGCCATCGCGTCAACCCGCTCAACTACCTGTAGCCTGCCCGCGGCCCGCCGCCGATCTCGCTGGCCGGCGGCGCCCGGCTACGATGGCGTGCCATGTTCCTCGATCGCGTGACCCTCTTCGTGCGCGCCGGTGATGGTGGAGCGGGGGCCGCGACGTTCCGTCGCGAAGCCCACGTCCCCCGCGGCGGGCCGGACGGTGGCGACGGGGGCCGCGGGGGTTCGGTCTACCTGCGCGTAGACGTCGGTGAGACGACCCTTGGCGAGTACCGCTTCCGCCACCATTTCCGGGCCGTCCCCGGTGGCGCGGGCGGACGTGCGCAGCGCCACGGGCGGGCCGGTGCGGACCTCGAGCTTCGGGTGCCGCCCGGGACGGCAGTCCTCGACGAGCTGAGCGGCGAGCTGCTCGCCGATCTGCTGGCCCGCGGCCAGCGCGTGCTCGTCGCGCGCGGCGGCCGGGGCGGGCTGGGCAACGTGCACTTCGCGACGGCCACCCATCGAGCGCCGCGCCACGCCCAGAAGGGCGAAGCAGGCGAGGAACGCCGACTGCGCCTCGAGCTGCGTCTGCTGGCGGACGTGGGGCTGGTGGGGCTGCCCAACGCCGGCAAGTCGACCCTGCTGGCCGCCCTGACGGCCGCCCGGCCGAAGATCGCCGACTACCCGTTCACGACCCTCGAGCCCAACCTCGGCGTGCTCGACCTCTCGGTCGTCGACGAGGAGGACGTACGGAGGCCGACGATCGCCGACGTGCCGGGCCTGATCGAGGGCGCCAGCGCCGGCGCGGGGCTCGGCCACGCCTTCCTGCGCCACGTGGAGCGGACGCGCCTCCTGCTGCACGTGGTGGACCTCTCGGCGGCGGACGTCGAGCGCGATTTCGGGACCATCCGCGAGGAGCTGCGGCTGCACGATCCGGCCCTGCTCGAGAAGCCGACCCTCGTGGTGGCCAACAAGCTCGACCTGCCCGCCGCGGCGGAGCGCCTTGCAGCCTTCCGCGTGGCCCGCCGGCGCGACGGACTGCAGCTGGCGGCGGTCTCGGCGCTCAGCGGGGAAGGGCTGCCCGACCTGCTGGCCGCCCTGGCCCGGGCCCTGCCGGACGCAGCGGCGCTCGCCGAGGCGCCCGAGCCGGCCGGCGTGGTGGTCCATCGGCCCCAGCCCCGGACCGCGGGCTTCGTCGTCGAGCGCGAGCGGGATGGCTTCCGCGTGCGAGGCCGGCGCGTGGAACGACTGGCGGCACAGACCGACTTCGCCAACGAGGAGTCGGCGGATCGCTTCCAGCACGACCTGGCGCGCCTGGGGGTGGACGAGGCCCTGCGGCAGGCGGGCGTCGCGGCCGGGGACAGCGTGCGCATCGGGAACCTGGAGCTGGCGTGGGAGGATGAGGCGTGGGCATGAGCCAGCCGACGACGGCGCCCCTCCCGGCCGCCCTGCAGGTCGAGGTCGACGCCAGTGGCGCATGGGGCATCCTGGGCGGCACGTTCGACCCGCCCCACTACGCCCACCTGGCCATCGCCGAGCACGTCCGCGACGTCCTCGCCCTTCAGGGCGTCATCTTCATCCCCGCGGGCGCTCCGCCCCACAAGCAGGGCCGGCCGATCAGTCCCGCGGAGGACCGCGTGGCCATGGTGGAATCCGCGATCGCCGACAACGCGGGCTTCCGCATCTGCCGCGTCGAGGTGGACCGCCCTGGGCTGAGCTACATGGCGGACACGCTGCTGCAGCTGCAGCGCGATCCGCCCGTGCCCGACGTGTCTCGCGGCTACGTGCTCATCCTGTCCGCCGAGGCGATGCTGGGCCTCCCGGGATGGCGCGAGCCGCAGCGCGTCCTCGAGCGCTGCCGGATCGCCGTCGTGCCTCGCCTCGGATACCGGGCGCCCGCACGGGCCTGGCTGTCCGAGCATTTCCCGGGCCAGGAGTCGCGGGTCATGTTCGTGGACGGTCCCGAGCTCGGCCACTCGGCTTCCGCGATCCGCCGCCTGGCCTCGGAAGGGCGTTCCATCCGTTACCTGGTCCCACCCGCCGTGGAGACCTACATCCTCGGTCACGAGCTCTATCCCGCCACGCTGTGGCAGAAGAACTAGACAGGAGACCCGCTTGAGCGACGCGACCGTGCCCTCCCCCGGATCGTCCCCGCGCCGGGGTCGACGCGCGGGCCTGCCCACGCGCGAGGAGCCGGCGCGCGCGCCGGGCGCACCGGCCGACAGCGCCGGGGCCCTTCAGCTGGCTCGCCGCATCGTCGAGCTCGCCGCCGACAAGAAGGCCGCCGACATCGTGCTGATCGGCATCGGCGAGCTGACGACCGTGGCCGACTACCTGGTCATCTGCTCGGGAGGCTCCGAGCGCCAGCTGGGGGCCGTCGCCGACGGCATCACGGCCGGCCTGCGCGAGGATGGCGTGCGGCCGATCGGCCGTGAGGGCACCTCCGGCGCCCACTGGGTCCTGCTCGACTTTGGCGCCGTCGTGGTGCACATCTTCGCCCCGCCGGAGCGCGACTACTACCAGCTCGAGCGTCTGTGGGCCGATGGCCCCACGCTGCTGCGCGTCCAGTGACCGTCTCGCGGTACTGCCGGGCTGGTACCTCCGGGTGATGCTGGCCGCCTGAGCGTCGTTTCTAGCATCCGCCTGCGGTGGCTGGCCGATCCAGCCGGCAGACGGGCAAGGATGTGGCGTCGATGTCGCGACCTCGGGAGCGCTGTCCCCAGTGCGGCCGGCAACTCATCAACACGCGCTTCGATACGACCTTCCGCATGCCCGACGAGGCGGAGCGCCTGTGCTTCGGGATCCCCGGCGGCCTCTGTGAGGACTGCCACCAGCTGTACATCGATCCCGAGCTGATCGAGCTGCTCGACCTGGCCGCCGGCCGCTGCGTCTTCGCCATCGAATCGGACCTGGTGCTCCAGGAGGAGGCCTGGTCCGGCGCCGACTAGCTCCGCTCGTCGCGACGGCGGACCCGCTCCGCCAGCCAGACCTGTAATCCGAGCGCGGCGCGCTCGTCGGACGAAGCGAGTGGCTGGCCATCGAGGCCCAGGCCCTTGCCCATCAGGTCCAGCTCCAGCAGGCCCTCCAGGGCGGCCTGCAGCTCGACGCTTCCCCAGGCCTCGGCGGCGGCCGCAAGTCGCTGCGCGCGGTAGGGCTGCAGGCGCATCAGACGCACCAGCTCGCCGGCCCGCGCGCCGGCGGCCAGGTGCTCGCGCGCCACCAGGATCTCGCGCAGCCGGCGGTGCAGGCGCGCCACCAGGAGTGGCAACGCCGTGCCCTCCGCCAGGAGCCGCTCGGCGATCTCCGCGGCGCGCCCGGCCTGCCGCTCGGCGACCGCGTCGAGGAAGGCCCAGGTCGAGCCCGGTACGGCCTCGGGTACCAGGTCGACGACGTCCTCACGCTCGATGGTGCCTCCTGGACGGCGCAGGGCTAGCTTCCGCAGCTCCTGGTCGGCCAGGGCGGTCTGCAGGCGTCGATCGACGTCGCCCTCGCGCACGTAGGCGCCAACGCGCTCTGCCAGCAACCGCGCGGCTGCCGGCGCGAGCGTCGCCCCCAGCTCGCGAGCGCGCTCGTCGAGCCAGTGCTCCATCCGCTCCCGTGTCAGCGCGGAGAAGGTTTCGCTGCGACCACCTGCGGCGGCCACTGCGTCCCCGAGGGGATCCGCGGCGCCCGCACGCCGGGCCCGGCCGTCGCCCTGGTCGACGAGTGCCAGGCCATTCCCCGGGGGCACGGCACCCAGCAGCGCCTCGAGTCGAGCACGGCCCGTCGAGTCCCGGGCGAGAGCCGCCGCGCTGCGCACGACGACGAGCGTGCCGCCGCCGAAGAGCGGGGCGGTGGCAACGCGCTCGCCGATCTGATCCATGGCCCGCGCGATACCGGCCGCCGAGCGGTCGTCCCCCAGGTCGATGCGCCAGGTGGCGAGCGGCTGCTCGGGGTTACCGAGGTCGTCCGCGAGTCGCGCGATCGCGCGCTCGATCGCGAAGGCGTTCTCGCCGCGCAGTAGCACGACCCTGACCGGCGCGGCCACGGTCGTCACGGTGCGCCCTCGCGGGTCGCGACGGTCCCGCGGGCCGTCGCGAGGGCGTGCCGTGTCCAGCGCAGGCGGCGTACCTCGGACGGCTCAAGACCCGCCGCCGCGCAGACCACCCGCTCGAGCTCGAGCGCACGCGGCCAGGCGAGCTCGAGGAACTCGAGCGAATCGGGATGGCGCCGGCGCCAGCGATCGAAGCGCGCGTGCATCGGCTGCAGGCGCTGCGCGGCCCGCTTGTCGGCGTAGGCCACGAGGCGCGGTTCGGGGGACCCGTCCATCAGCTCGCGATACGCCGCGTCGTCGGCCAGCCGGCCGACCGGGTGGCTGGCCACCACCGGCGCCAGCTCCGCGAAACCGCGCTCGGTCAGCCAGCGGGCCGTGCCGTAGCCGTGGCCCAGCAGGCGGACGGGATCGTCGCGGGGCAACAGCTTGTCCACATCGTGCAGGAGGGCGGCGGCCTCGACCAGGGGCCGTTCCAGTCGACCGCCACGGGCCTCGATGCGGGCGGCGACGAAGGCCGCGACCTCCGCCACGGCGCTGGCGTGGGCGATGAAACGGGGGCCGGGATCGAGCGCCAGGAGCGCGCCGGCAGCAGCGCGCCGGTCGGGGACGGGCACGGCGCGATCGTAGCAAGGACGGACACGACGGGCCCTTCCGCGCCGGCGGGCCAGGGCGTCGGGGCCGCACCTGCGGTGGTCGCCGTCGACGGTCGCCCGCCACTGGCCCGGACGGCGAGGTCGGTGCCATCGCTGCTGACTTCCACGCTGCCGTCGCGGTCGGTGCGCAGCGTTCGTGCGCCGACTGCGGCGAGGCGGGCGAGCGTTTCCGGCGCCGGATGGCCGTACGTGTTGGCTGCGCCCACGCTGATGACGGCGAGCCTCGGCCGAAGCGCCGCCAGGAGCGCCGCGCTGGTGGCCGTACGGCTGCCGTGATGGGCGACCTTGAGGACGTCCAACTGGCGGCCGTCCCCCAGGCCCTCCGCGAGGAGATGGGGATCGACGTCGTCCTCGGCGTCGCCGGTGAGCAGGAAGCGCCGCGTGCCGTAGCGGATGTCGAGCACGATCGAGGCGTCGTTGATCTCCCTGCCGCTGCTCGGTGGGTCGATGGGGACCGCGCCTGCCGGAGGCCAGCGGACGAGCACCTCGGCGTCGTCGATCCGGAACCGGTCGCCCGTCGATGCCGGGCGCGTCGTCCGGCCGGCCTCGGCGAGGGCCGCCTCGAAGGCGCGGTAGGACGGCCCCGGGCCGTGCATCGGGGTGGCCATGACGTCCTCGACGCGGTAGCGCTGCAGGAGGAGCGCCATGCCTCCCACGTGGTCCTCGTGGGGATGGGTCAGCACCAGCAGATCCAGGCGACGGTCCCATGCCGGGATGCGGGCGTCCAGGAGGGCGAGAGTGCGGTCGGCATCGGGCCCGGCATCCACCAAAACCCGCGAGCCTCGATCGCCCACGATCAGGATGGCATCGCCCTGGCCCACGTCGAGCACGGTGAGGTGGAAGCGGCCGTCGGCACGGCCGGCCAGGGCCAGGCCGGTCAGCAGCAGGGCGAGCAGCGGCAGGAACGCTGCGGCGACGAGGAGGCGGTCGGCCGGCGCGCGACCTCGGACGCGCCCCCTGCCCGTCCCTCCGATCCGAGCCTGCCTGGGCTCGGCGCTGCCCGACCGTTGGGGCGAGTCTCGCAGAGCGCCGAGCAGGCGCGTGATGGGGGAGCGACGGGCCGATGTCATCAGCCGCCCCAGCCGGCGGCGGCCGCTGGCCGTGCCCGCGATCGCGAGCCCGAGCAACGCGCCGAGCCCCGCGACCCAACCGACCGGGCTGGGCAGGAGCACGCTGGCGAAGGGCAGTGCGGCGGCGGCGTGAGCCAGCGCGACGAGCGACCCCAGGACCAGCGCGGCCAGCGCCTCGATCGGCAGCAGCGCGAGGGTCGGAACGCCCGCCGCCATGAGGCCGGCGCCTGCGAGTGCCACCAGGCCGGCGGCCATCACGGGGGTGACGAGCGGTGCCGCGAGGAGGTTCGCCAGCGGCGAAACCAGCGAGAGGCGCCCGAAGTCGAGCAGCACCAGGGGCAGGGTCGCCGCCTGCGCGGCCAGTGAGACGGCCAGAGTCTCGCGCAGCCAGCGCGGAGTCCGCCGCGGGGTGCTCCGTTCGAGCAGTCGCTCCATCGGGGCGCTCCAGGCCAGCAGGCCGGCGGTCGCCGCCGCCGAGAGCTGGAAGCCGGGATCGGCCACCGTCGTGGGATCGACGGCCAGCATGGCGCCCACGGCGAGCCCCAGCATCGCGGCTGCGCCGCCCGGTCGACCCGCCTCGCGTGCGAACAGGACGAGGCCGGCCATCACAGCGGCCCGGACAACGCTCGGCCCGGCGCCCGCCAGCACGGTGTAGCCACAGACCGCCAGCACCACCACCAGCGAGCGGGGTCGCCGCGCCAGGCCGCGGCAGGCGGCCGCGACCGCACCGCCGACCAGGGCGATGTTCCAGCCGCTGATGGCCACGATGTGGCTCAGTCCTGCCGCCGTGAAATCGGCGGCCACGTCATCGCCGACGCGCTCGCGCAGGCCGACCACGATGCCCGCGGCCAGGCCGGCCTGGGGTTCCGGCAGGACCCGTGCCAACCCGTCGCCGAGCGCGTCTCGCAGGCGGGCGAGGTGTGACAAGGGGTCATCGAGGCGGCCCGCCACGACAGCCCCTTCCGTCCGCGCCGTGCCGCTCACGGCGAGGTGCCGCAGGTAGCTGGCGAACCCGCCGCTCTCCGGGACGGCCTCGGCCCGGGCCGTGAAGTGCACCACGTCGCCCGCCACGAGCTCGGGGAAGCGCGGCGCCTGGAGGTAGAGGCGCACGGCCCCGTCCGGACCTGGCGTCAGGTCGGGCGTCGCGCCACCGACGTCGGCCGTGGCGTCGTCCGGCCGCGCGATGACGACGGCTCGCTGCGTGCCGCCGGACGTCGCGCCGACCGACTCCACGCGTGCCAGCCACGCCACGGCATCGGCGGGCAGCGAGACAGGTGGCCCACCTGGGGCGGCG
>DATHCS010000363.1:0-2408 GCA_035319405.1 Candidatus Dormiibacterota bacterium
AGCGCGGGCCCGACCGCATCAGCCCCTTCTTCATCCCCATGGCGATCGCCAACCTCGCCGCCGGCCAGGTCTCCATCAGCTTCGGGCCGCAGGGTCCCAACTTCGCCACCGTCAGCGCCTGCGCGAGCGCCGGTCATGCCATCGGCGAGGCGAGCGAGATCATCCGTCGTGGCGACGCCGAGGTGATGCTGGCCGGTGGGTCCGAGGCGCCCGTCTACGAGCCGTTCGTGGGCGCGTTCGCGGCCATGCGAGCGCTCTCGACGCGCAACGACGACCCGCCCGGGGCGTCGCGGCCCTTCGACCAGGGGCGCGACGGCTTCGTCATCGCCGAGGGCGCCGCGACCCTCGTGCTCGAGGAGGCCGGCCATGCCGTGCGTCGCGACGCGCCCATCCTGGCCGAGGTGGTCGGCTACGCGGCGTCGGCCGATGCCTCGCACATCACCCTCCCCGCGCCAGGCGGCGTGGGGGCGCTGCGGGCCGCCCGCCGGGCGTTGCAGAAGGCGGGCCTCGATGCCTCCGAGGTGGACCACGTCAGCGCCCACGCCACGAGCACGCCGGAGGGCGATCCGGCCGAGCTGGCGGCGTTCCGCAGCCTGTTCGGGGATCACGCCCCGGGCGTCAGCATCACCGCCACCAAGGGCGCCATCGGCCACACGCTCGGCGCGGCGGGGGCCATCGGCGCCGTGGCGGCGCTGCTGACGATGCGCGATGGCTGCGTCCCGCCCACCCTCAACCTGCACGATCCCGACCCGGCCATCGGCGAGCTCGACTGCACGCCGCTCGAAGCCCGCCAGCGGGAGGTACGGGTGTCGCTCGTGAATGCCTTTGGCTTCGGCGGCCAGAACAGCGCGGTCGTGCTGCGCCGCTGGGAGGCCTAGGTGGCGTCCCGCGCGCAGCGTCCGCCGAGCGAGGAGGCCGCCGAGCTGATCGCCCTGCTCGACCGCCTGGAGACGGCCCTGGCCGAGTCGGAGCTGAGCGAGCTGGAGGTCGAGGTCGGCGAGACCTCGCTGCTGCTGCGCAAGCCGCTGGTCGTCACGGCGGCCCAGAACGGGACCGCGCCATTGGCGGGGCGCTCGACCGCCCAACCGGCGGGCGCGGCCCCGGGCGGTGCAGCCGGCGCCCCTTCGGAGGAGGAGCCGCCATCGCCCTACCTGCAGGTGCTGGCCCCCCTGACCGGCATCTACTACGGCTCGCCCTCGCCCGGCGCCGCGCCCTACGTTCGGGTGGGGGCCGAGGTGAACGTCGGCCAGGTGGTCGGCCTGATCGAGGCGATGAAGCTGTTCAACGAGATCAAGAGCGACGTGCGAGGCCGGGTGGTGCGCATCGTGGCCGAGAACGGCGCCCTGATCAAGGCGCGCCAGCCCCTCATCGAGGTGATGCCCGCATGACCGACCACACGCCGTCGCGCGCCCTGCCCGCCAGCGTGCGGCTCACCGGCTGGGGCATGTACGTGCCGCAACGCGTGCTCACCAACCACGACCTGGAAGGCCTCGTCGAGACCAACGACGAGTGGATCACCTCGCGCACCGGCATCCGCGAACGACGCGTTGCCGGCCCAGCCGAGACCACCGCGACGCTCGCCGCCGTGGCCGGCAAGCGCGCCCTCGCCGTGGCGGGGCTGGATCCCGAGGCGCTCGACATGATCCTCGTGGCCACCTGCACACCCGACTACGCGATGCCCGCCACGGCCGTCTTCGTGAAGGAAGCGCTGGGCGCCACCCATGCCGCCGCGATGGACCTGTCGGCGGTCTGCTCCGGCTTCGTCTACGGCTTCTCGGCGGCCCACGCCTACATCGCCAGCGGCCTCTATCGCCACGTGCTGGTGATCGGCGCGGAGGTGCTCACGCGGCTGCTCGACTACCGCGACCGCAACACCTGCGTGCTCTTCGGCGACGGCGCGGGGGCGGTGCTCCTCTCGGCCTCCCCGGAGTCCGGCGGCGGCCTCCTCGGCTTCGAGCTGACCGCCGAGCCGGCCGGGGCCTACAACATCTGGACCCCCGTGGGCGGCATCGCCATCCCGCCCACGGCAGAGGGGCTCGAGGGAGGCGGCCGCTTCGTGCGCATGAAGGGCCAGGAGACCTACCGCTACGCCACCCGCACCATGGCCAGCACCGTCGAGACGGCCCTCGAGCGTGCCGGCGTCCACCCCGACGAGGTGGCCCTCTTCGTGCCGCACCAGGCCAACGTGCGCATCATCGACGCGGTGGGCCGCCAGCTCGGCATCGGCCTCGAGCGTGTCTACATCAACGTCGATCGCTACGGCAACACCTCGGCCGCTTCGGTGCCCATCGCCCTCGCGGAGGCCGTCGACGCGGGCCGCGTCAAGCCGGGCGACGTCGTCGTCTTCGTGGCCTTCGGCTCCGGCTACACGAGCGGCGCCTGCGTCGTGCGCTGGACGGCCGACCCGG
>DATHCS010000364.1:0-5302 GCA_035319405.1 Candidatus Dormiibacterota bacterium
CGGGCTGTACGCGCGCCTCTACCACGAGCAGTTCCTCACCGCGGCCACGCTCGCCGCGACCCAGCCGGCCTGAGCGCGCCAGGATCAGGCGCAACGGACCGTCAGGGCGGGCGGATCGGGTCACGGGTCGGCGCCGGGACCGTGCCTATACTCGGGGCCGTGAGTGCACCGCGGACCAGCGCCACTTCCGCCAACGGCCCTGCCACCTGGGCGGCGGTGCGCGAGCGCCTGCGCGCCCGCGGGCTGCGCTGGACGCCGCAGCGGCGGACGCTCCTCGAGGTGCTGGAGAAGACGGACGGCCACGTCACCGGCGCCGAGCTCGTCGAGCGCTGTCGCGAGGTCGATCCGGCCACCACGCCCTCGACCGTCTACCGCACGCTCGGGGTCCTCGAGGATCTGGGCATCGTGCGTCACCACCACGGCGCCGACGGCCGCGAGGAATTCCACGTTCGACCGCTGCTGGTCCACGGGCACCTGCACTGCCAGGCCTGCGGGCGCAGCTGGGAGATCGGCGCCGCGGAGGCAGAGCCGCTCGTCGAGCGGCTGCGGGCGGCACGCGGCTTCGAGGTCGACCTGACCCACGTCACCGTCTCCGGCACCTGCGCCACGTGCGCGCGTGCTGCAGCGGCCCTCCCGCCGCGGGAGGGCTGAGTCCCGGGAAGGAGCGCGCGATGCGCAAGACCGGCCGCCTCGCCTGGCGAGGCGGCACCGTCGTCGATGCCGAGTCTGGCCTGGGCGGCAGCATCCATTTCGACTCCACCAAGGATCACGCCGGCCTGCGCCCGACCGAGGCGGTCGTGCTCTCCGTGGCCGCCTGCTCGGCCATGGACGTGCAGTCGATCCTGGCCAAGAAGCGCCAGCTCATCGAGCGCTACGAGATGACCGTGGAGGCCCGGCAGCGGGACGAGCACCCCCAGGTCATCGAGTCGGTGACGGTCGTGCACGAGCTCGAAGGCGCGCAGCTCGAGGTCGAGGCCGTGCGCCGTTCGATCGAGCTCTCCGCGACCCGCTACTGCGCCGTGAGCGTCACCCTCTCGAGCGGCGAGGTGACCGTCGAGCACCGCTACCGCGTGCGCAACGCGGACGGCGAGTGGCAGGGCCTCGTGGTCACCACGGGCCCGCGCGGCGCGGTGACGCTGCCGGTCGCCCCAGCACCCGCCGCGGCCTGACAAGGCAGGAGGATCGTGAGCGGCAGCGAGCATCCCTTCCCGCTGCCGCCGGACCTGCCCGTCCCGACCGACGACGGGGCCGCCGATCACCTTGTGGGCCTTGCGCTGCCCCACCTCGCGCTGGCCTCGACGGCCGGGGGCGAGGTCGACCTGGCGGCCCTGGCCGGGCGCACCGTCGTCTACGCCTACCCCCGCACGGGCGTGCCGGGGTCCCCGTTGCCGCCCGACTGGGATGCCATCCCCGGCGCGCGCGGCTGCACGCCGGAGACCTGCGGCTTCCGCGACCACTTCGCCGAGCTGCTCGCGGCGGGCGTCGACGCCGTCTACGGGCTCAGCACGCAGACCACGGCCTACCAGCTGGAGATGGCGAACCGGCTCGGGCTGCCGTTCGGGGTGCTGAGCGACGCCGGGCTGCGCCTCACCGAGGCGCTCCGCCTGCCGACCTTCGAGGTGGGCGACATGACGCTCCTCAAGCGACTCACGCTCGCCATCGAGGACGGCCGCATCGAGCACGTCTTCTACCCGGTCTTCCCGCCCGATCGCCACGCCGAGCAGGTCCTGGCATGGCTGCGCGCCCGACCTAGCTCACGTTGACGGAGATCCGATGGTGGCCGCGAGCCCCATCGGGCGCCGGGTCGGTCTGCTCGTCGGTCTGCACCGTGCCCGTGCCGTCGGTCGCGCGCACCTCGAGGCTGTGGCGGCCCGGCGTGGCCGTCCAGTCGAAGGCCCACTGCACCCAGGTCGCCTTGGAGATAGGGCGGCTGATGCGCGCCGCCTGCCAGTCGCCGTCATCCACCTTCAGCTCGACCTTCGTGATGCCGCGATCGGGTGCCCACGCCACGCCGGCGACCTCGTAGGGCCCGGCCGCCACGTCGTCGCCGTTCACGGGCAGATCGATCCGGGACTGGGTCAGGATCGGTCCGTCCTTGGCCCAGCCCAGCGGGATCCAGTAGCCGTCCACCGCCTCGCGCGTGGTGAGCTCGATCGAGGCCAGCCACTTCGTCGCTGAGACGTACCCGAACAGGCCGGGCACGATGAGGCGCGCCGGGAAGCCGTGCGCGGCCGGCAATGGCTCGCGCGCCATGCCGACCGCGATGAGCGGCTCGCGCTGCGGGTCGAGCGCCCATGAGGTGGGGAAGCCGACCGTGAAGCCGTCGACGGAGCGGCCCACGATCTGCGTGGCCCCTGCCTGAACGCCCGCCTGGGCCAGCACCTCCTTGAGGCGGACGCCCGTCCACAGCGCGTTGCCGACGAGGTGGTCGCCGACCTTGTTGCTCACGCAGGCGATCGTCACGTACTGCTCGTAGAGGGGCATCGCCAGCAGCTGGTCATAGGTGAAGGTGAGCGGGTGGTCGACCATGCCCTTGACCTCGAGCTGCCAGCTCGCCACGTCCACCTGCGGCACGAGCAGCGCCGTATCGATGCGGTAGAACTGGTCGTTGGGCACCACCAGCGGCGTGATGCCCACGCGGTCGATGGTCTGGTCCGTCGCCAGCGGCGGCACGGCTATGAACGCGGCGGGCAGGCGTGACGTGCTGACGATCCCTTCGCCGTGCTCGTCCTGCAGGAGCCAGCGCCCGGCGCCGCCCGCGGCGACGACGACGCCGATCGTGCCGGCGCTGGCGATGAGGAAGCGGCGCCGGGTCCAGGCCGCGTCGTCGTCCCCTGCCGTGCCAGGCGCCCCGGGCTGCGCCTGGCCCCCGAAGGCACCGGCCACCGATGTGCCGGGCACCAGGGAGAGCAGGCCGGCCAGCACGGCCAGCCCCGCGCTGACCGCCAGGACCGCGACCAGCAGCGCGTGGCCCTGCGAGACCAGCGGATCCCGCACGGCTGCGAAGAGCGCCAGCGCCCCGGCCGCCACGAAGGCCGCCGCGCCGAGCGTGAAGTTGCGCGCCGCGAGCACGCCGACCCCGCCCGCGAACAGGAGGGCCAGCGCCACGACCAGGACGTTCAGCGCGAGCTTGTCGTTGGTGCCGAACAGCGCGACCACGAAGTCCTTGGCGCCGGGCGGCTGGAGGGCGATGACGAGCGTCCCCACCTCGTTCACGAGTGACGGGGCACCGCGAACGAGCCCCGCCAGCAACTCGCCGGTCGCGATCGCGGCGCCTGCGCCGAGCGTTCCGGCGAGCACCGGCGCCCACAGCGAGGCCCAGCGTCCGGCCCCGGCCGTCAGCCCATGCGCCATGGGCGCACGGTAGCGCCGAATGGCCGGCGACGCAGGCGAACGACCGTCGGGCAGGGCGGGCGCCGCGGCGGGCGCGGCGGGAAGCCGGGTAGCCCGGCGGGCCTCCCAGTCCTAGCGGGGTCGGCCGGCGGCGAGCGTCTCGACGGCCTTGGCGATCCGGCGCTCGCGCGTCTCAGGGGTCCGTGCGCCCTCCACCTGGAGCACGTGGTACGACTTGCCGCTGTACGAGAGGCCGTCGAAGGTGCGCCTGGCGGCCGGCTCGGCGTCGAGCGCGGCCGCCAGATCGGCCGGCACGGTGACCTCTCGGGGTGCCGTGTCGAGCTCGAGCTCCACGTCGATCTCGTCGCCGCCCGCCACCCGCGCCCCGGCACGGTGCTCGGCGCTCACGCCGACCCAGAACTCGCCGCCCATCACGGCGATCGTGTTGCGGTACGTGTAGCCGCGGATCGTGACGCGCACCGGCGGCCGCTTGCCGGACCCGAGCGCGGCGACCACCTCGTCGGGCACGCGGATGCCCGTCGCGGTGGTGCCGGTCTGGATGAGGGTCGTGTGGAACTTCATGCGTCGCAAAGCCGACGCATGGCGTCGATCGACTGGAACAGGCCGTTCATCACCCCGCATCGTAGGGCAGCAAGCGAGTGAGCGGCTATGCTCACGAGGACGCCGGCGGACGGTGATCGTGTGCTTGTGCATTGGGAGGGACGACATGTTCCGACGCCTCGGCCTCTTCGTCGTCATCGGCGGCCTCGTCGTAACCGCCTGCAGCGGCTCGGGGAGCCCGGCCACCACCGCGCCCGGCGGGGGTGGCGGCAGTCCGAGCGGGGCCCCGAGCCAGGCTGGGTCCAGCGGCACCGCCGCCGCAGGTCCGCTCGACCCGTGCCAGCTGCTGACCCAGGCCGAGGTCGCCACGGCCACGGGCGTCGCCGTGGGGCCAGGCACCTCGCTCAACGACGGGCTGATGTGTCGGTGGGAGTACGCCGACCCGAGCGATCAGCTCAGCGGCATCGACGCAAGCCTGACCGTGGACACTGACGACACGGCCTTCAAGGAGGAGCAGCAGGGCAGCTCCCTCAGCAAGGCCGCGAGCGGCATCGGCGACGAGGCCTACTACCTCGACTCGCCGCTCGCCACGATCCTGACCTTCAAGAAGGGCGCCTACCTCTTCGACGTCACCATGAACGTCGCGGGCAACATGAAGGACACGTTCACCATCGCGAAGCAGGAGGCCGTCGAGAAGGCGATGGCCCTGGCCGCGATCCCGCGGATCCCCTGAGAGTCAGCGGTTCGACAGGTGGGCGACTGGAGCTGACGCGGAGAACACGGCGATCGAGCCGATGGTCTCGATGTCGACCCGTGCGAACGACGCCGCCAGGATCTGGTGAAGGCTTTCCTCGCTGTCTTCCAGGTTGTCGAAGGCGCCCCGCCGGTTGAAGGCGCGCAAGACCCCGCGAGCCAGGCGCGTGTGCCGCCCGGCCCTGCCGAGGACGGACGAACCGAAGAGTACGCCCTCGGGGGCGAGGACCCTCGCAACGTTCGCCACGGCCGTCGCCTTCCGAGTGAGGGGGCCCGGCAGGCAGTGGAGCACGAGGCTCAGCGCGGCCGAGTCGAACGGGCCGTCCACCGGTAGCGGCCTGAGGACATCGGCTTCGACGGCCGTGATGTCGAGGCGGCGAAGACGCTTCGAGACGTGGCGGAGCACGTTCCGGTTCGGATCGACGATCGTGACGTGGCTGCCGTCGGGAAGACCGGAGTGGTCGAGCAGGTAGCCGGTGCCCGGGCCGATGTCCAGGTGGCGCTCGCGGATGAGGGCGCGGTACTGGTCGACCAGCGGGTGGGCCGGGAAACGCCAGACGACCTTGGACACGACGCCGATGACGATCGGATCGTAGAGGTTCAGCAGCAGCCGGCTGTAGTCGGCCTGACCGCGATAGGCCGGGTCAGCACGGTC
>DATHCS010000365.1:0-4258 GCA_035319405.1 Candidatus Dormiibacterota bacterium
GGCATTCCCTACGGCGGCGGGAAGGGCGGCGTGGTCGTCGACCCCAAGAAGCTCTCGCTGAAAGAGGTCGAGGGGCTGACCCGTCGCTTTGCCACGGAGATCAGCGTGCTGATCGGCCCCGAGCGCGACATTCCCGCCCCCGACGTCAACACCAACGCCCAGACGATGGCCTGGATCATGGACACGTACTCGATGCACGTCGGGTACACCGTGCCCGGCGTCGTCACGGGCAAGCCCATCAGCCTCGGCGGCTCCGAGGGCCGCAACGAGGCCACCGCGCGTGGCGCCGTCTTCTGCGTCATCGAGGCGGCCAAGCACCTCAACATCGACCTGAGGACGGCCAAGGTCGCCATCCAGGGCTTCGGCAACGCCGGCTCGATCGCCGCCCAGCTGATGGCCGCCGAGGGCTCGACCGTGGTCGCCGTCTCCGACTCGACGGGCGGCATCCGCCGCAAGGAAGGGCTCGACATCGAGCGCGTCATCGCCTGGAAGAAGGAGCACGGCACCGTCCAGGGCTTCCCGGGCGCCGAGGACATCAGCAACGACGAGCTGCTCGAGACCCCCTGCGACATCCTCATCCCGGCCGCCCTGGAGAACCAGATCACCGGCAAGAACGCGGACCGCATCCAGGCCCGCATCGTCGCCGAGGCGGCCAACGGGCCGACCACGCCGGATGCCGATGAGCGCCTGTTCGAGCGGGGCATCTTCCTGATCCCCGACATCCTGTGCAACGCCGGCGGCGTGACCGTGAGCTACTTCGAGTGGGTCCAGGACCTCAACCGCGATCACTGGACCGAGGAAGTGGTGAACGAGAAGCTGCACCTGATCATGGTCAAGGCGTTCCACGAGGTGCTCCGCCTGGCCGAGGTCAACGAGGTCAACAACCGCGTCGGCGCCTATCTGCTGGCCGTCGACCGGGTGGCCTCGGCGACCTCCCTGCGCGGGCTGTACCCCTAGGTCCACCGTCCGCGGCGATCCGCGGCGGACGTAACGCGATCGTCACGACGCCCCCGCCGGCAGGCGGGGGCGTCGACGTTCCGCGGATCGGCCGGTGCTACCATCGGGCGCCCATGCTCGACCACGAAGAGAAGTTCCTGTTCAAGGAGGAGATCCTCCACCTCACCAGCTCGCTGGCCGAGCCGGGCGTGCTCGACAACGTCGAGGACCTGCTCACGGACGTCATCACCAGCCCCCGCTTCGACTCCGAGGTCTTCACCCTCGAGCGCAGCCTCCAGGTGATGCTCGGGCCGCGCGCCGGGAGCACCCTGGTCGGCCTGCTGACGGTGGCGCCCGACGTCTTCGACGAGGTCGCCGAGGTGCGCATCCCGCCCGAGATCCACGAGCGGCTCACGGCCTGGCGCGCCCGCTTCGGCCTCGCCATCGACAACGCCCTCAACTTCCTCAACAACCCCGACGGTATCCAGGGCCACAACTTCGCGACGCAGGTGGCGCACGTCGACGACCGCCGCGTGCTGCAGGGGCGCCTCACGCTCGTCCGCTACAACAACGAGCCGCAGTTCTTCCTGGCCGACGCCCAGGTCTTCTACGGACTGATCGCCGACGTGTTGGAGCGCCTCGGGCCCTATACGGACGGCGAGACGATCGAGCCCGACACCCTGGCCCGGCTGAAGGACGCGCTGGCCCTCATCGAGCGGCGGTCCACGCCCCGCGAGCGCGCCTGACGAGGGCCGGCCTCGCGCCGACCGACCCGTGATCGACCGCTCGCGTCCGAGCGCCTGACGTACGCTGGCGCCGATGCGCCAGCTCTACCTCGCCGCGACCGGCATGAACCGCGGCAAGACGACGGTCTCCATGGGCCTCCTGGCGGCGCTCTTCACGCGCGGCCTCGCCACAGGCTTCATCAAGCCGGTCGGCCAGCGCTACGCGATCGTCGACGGCACGCCCGCCGACGAGGACGCGATCCTCATGAAGACGACCTTCGGGCTGCCGGACCCGCTCGAGTGGCTGAGCCCCGTGCACATCCCGCGCGGCTTCACCAAGGCCTACATCGCGGGGGACGTGGTGGAGGACCTGCCGGCGCGCATCCGTGCCGCCTACGAGCAGGTGGCGCTCGGTCGCGAGGTGCTGCTCGTGGAGGGCACCGGCCACGCCGGTGTCGGCTCGGTGGTGGATCTCTCCAACGCGCAGGTCGCGGCCATGCTCGGCTGTCGGGCCATCATCGTCAGCGAGGCCGGGGTGGGCCGGCCGATCGATGAGATCGTGCTCAACCACGCCCTCTTCGCGCGCCAGGGCGTGGAGGTCGTGGGGGCCGTCGTGAACAAGGTGGACCTGGACGGACACCCCAGCCTGGCGTCTGTGCTCGAACGCGGCCTGGCCCGCCACGGGATCGAGCTCCTCGGCGTGCTGCCCTATCGGCCGCTGCTCTCCAACCCCACGCTGGCCATGCTCATCGAGCAGTTGCGGGGCGAGCTGCTTCACCCCGGGCCGGAGCTGGGTCGCGTGATCGAGCACGTCGCGATCGGCGCCATGCAGGCCGAGCACGTCCTCGAGCGGATCGGGCCCGGAAGCCTGCTCATCGTGCCGGGCGACCGCGCCGACGTGGTGCGTGCCACGGTCGCCGCGGTGCGCGACGGCACGCTGCACCGGCGGGTGCGCGGGCGGGACCCGGCGCTGCGCAGCCCCGCCATGGCGGGCATCGTGCTGACCGGCGGCTACCTGCCGACGCCCGACGTGATCGCCGCGGTTCGACGGACGGACATCTTCCTCTTCGCCGTGCGCGAGGACACGTACGCGGCGGCATCGGCCGTGCACGACCTGCTCGTCAAGACGCACCCCGACGACCAGGAGAAGATCGAGCTGATCCAGGCGCTCGTGGCGGAGCACCTCGACGTCGAGCGCATCCTGGGCCGCTTTGCCGAGCCGGTCCGGCGCCGGGCTCGCCCGGCGACCGCAGCCGGCCCGTAGCGGCGCCGCCGGGCTAACCCCCCACCGCGTCGCGGTCGGCAAGCAACGCCGCGACGCGATCGAGGAGGCGGTCCGCGACCTCGCGCTTGCTGAGGAGCGGCCAGGCCTCGGGCGCTGCGCCAGGGCCGATGAGCGTGACGCGATTGGTGGGCGTGCCGAAGCCCGATCCGGCCTCGCTGACGTCGTTGGCCACCAGCAGGTCGACCCGCTTGCGCTCGGCCTTGCCCGCCGCCCGCGCCAGGTCACCGCTCTCGGCGGCGAAGCCGACCAGGACCGGGCGGGGGCGAAGCCGCTGGTGGGCCAGGGCCGAGGCCTCGGCCAGGATGTCCTCGGTCGGCTCCAGCTCGAGCGCCAGCGGACCTCCGCGGACGAGCTTGGTCGCGCTCGCCCGGCGCGGACGGAAGTCGGCCACCGCGGCGGCCATCACCAGCACGTCGGCGGCGGGGAGGGCCGCCAGCACCGCCTCGCGCATCGCCGCCGTCGTTTCGGCCGGCACCACGGTCGCCGCCGCCGGCAGCGGCACGGACGTGAGCCCGGCGATGAGCGTCACCTGTGCCCCGCGCGCGAGCGCCGCCTCGGCCACGGCTACGCCCATTCTCCCGCTCGAGCGGTTGCCCAGGAAGCGCACCGGGTCGAGCGGCTCGGCGGTGCCGCCCGCCGTCACGATGACGTGGCGGCCCTCCAGGTCCGGCTCGCGGATGGCCTCGTCGCGGGGCGGCCGGGCGGCCGAGTCGGGGGCCCGGATCGGCCGACCGACGACCGCCGCCTCGACGGCAGCCACGATGGTCGCCACCTCGGCCAGTCGCCCCACGCCACTCTGGCCGGAGGCAAGGGGTCCGCGCTCCGGCTCCACGATGGCGTAGCCGAAGCCGCGCAGCACGGCCACGTTGGCCTGGGTCGCCGGATGGGCATACATCTCACCGTCCATGGCCGGCGCCACGACCACGGGCGCGGCTGAGGCGAGGCAGGTGGCGGTGACCACGTCATCCGCCAGGCCGTTGGCCATCGCCCCGAGCCAGCGGGCCGTGGCCGGCGCGACCACGATCACGTCGGCCGCGTCGGCCGCCACGACATGGCCGATCCGCTCGTCCGGCAGCAGCTCCAGCGGGTCGCGCATCACGCGGCGGCGGGTCAGCGTCTCGAGGGTCAGCGGGCCCAGGAACTGCGCGGCGCTGTGGGTCATGGCGGCCTGGACCTCGGCCCCCGCGGCGATGAGCGCGCGGGCGAGCTCGGCCGCCTTGTAGGCCGCGATCGACCCCGTCACGCCCAGCACGACCAGGCGGCCTGCGAGCGGCCGGGCGGGGTGGCTCACGGCCGTGTCGCCCGCCTCGCG
>DATHCS010000366.1:0-3730 GCA_035319405.1 Candidatus Dormiibacterota bacterium
GGGCGGGCACCCGGCTGGACGGGGGGCGCTCCCGAGTGACAGGCTGCGCGGCCGGAAGCCTGGCGATCGCCGCATCCGCGTGGCTCGGCCCCACGCCCCGTACTTCCGCTACGAAGGCCCCGGGGTCATGGTCGCCAGGCCCAAGGCGAGCGAGCCCACGACCCCGATCGGCCGCGCCTGGGCCCAAGTGCGGCGAGTGCTCATCGGGCGGCCGCTGGCCACGGAGGAGGAGATCGGGGAGCGGCTGAGCAAGAAGAAGGCGCTCGCCATCTTCAGCTCCGACGCCATCTCCTCGAGCGCCTACGCGACAGAGGAGATCCTGCGCGTGCTGGTCCTCGCCGGCGCCAGTGCGCTCGTCTTCAGCATCCCCATCGCGATCGCCATCGCCCTGTTGCTTGCGATCGTCTCGACGTCCTACCGGCAGATCGGCTACGCCTACCCGGAGGGCGGCGGCGCCTACGCCGTGGGCAAGGCCAACCTGGGTCGATACGCGGCGCTCATCGCCGCGGCGGCGCTGCTGGTCGACTACATCATGACGGTGGCCGTCTCCACCTCGTCGGCCACCGAGCAGATCACGTCGGCCCTGCCGTCGCTCGCGCCGGTCAACGTGGGCATCGGGGTGCTGGCGGTAGCCATCATCACCCTGGGCAACCTGCGGGGCATCCGCGAGAGCGGCAACATCTTCGCCATCCCGACCTATCTCTTCGTGTTCAGCGCGTTGCTGATGGTCGCGATCGGCGTCTTCCGCGTCGTGGTCCTGGGCGAGAGCGGCTCGCCGCCCGACCCGCTGCCGCCGCCAGCCCCGGCTCCGGATCTCTTCAGCACCGTGACGGTGTTCCTGCTGCTGAAGGCCTTCGCCTCCGGCTCGGTCGCCCTGACCGGCACCGAGGCCATCGCCAACGGCGTGCAGGCCTTCAAGCCCAAGCCCTCCGAGCCCCACAACGCCGCCCAGACCCTGACCGCGATGGCGGTGCTGCTGGGCGTGCTCTTCGTCGGCATCACCTTCCTCAGCCAGCACCTGGGGATCGTCCCCGTCGACAACCCGGTGACGGGAAAGGTCCAGCAGACCATCGTGGCGCAGGTGGCCAGCGCGGTCTACGGGCAGGACTCGATCGGCTTCTACCTCTTCCAGGCCTTCACCGCGCTGATCCTCTTCCTGGCGGCCAACACCAGCTTCAACGCCTTCCCGCGCCTGGCGGCCATCCTGGCGCAGGACGGGTACATGCCGCGCCACTTCGCGTTCCGCGGCGACCGCCTCGCCTTCACGTTGGGGATCCTGCTGCTGGGTGGCATCAGCGCGGCGCTGCTGATCGCCTTCGGTGGCCAGACGACCGCCCTCATCCCGCTCTATGCCGTTGGCGTGTTCGTCAGCTTCACCATCAGCCAGGCCGGCATGGTGCGCCACTGGCTGGGCGACCGCACTCGCGGCTGGCAGTACCGCATCTCGATCAACGCGGTCGGTTGTCTGCTCACGGGCGTCGTCTCGGTGGTGGTGCTGGTGGAGAAGGCGCCATCGTCGCTGCTCGTCGCGGTGATCATCCCGCTGCTGGTGGCGATGATGCTGTTCATCCACCGCCAGTACCACAGCCAGGGCCGCGAGCTCGAGGTTCGGCCCTCGGCCGTCATCGGGCCGCCGCGCCGGGCCGAGCGAGTGGTGATCCCGGTGCCCGGGCTGACGAGGGCCGTCGTGCAAGCCGTCAACTTCGGGCGTGCCATCTCGTCCGAGGTGCTCTGCGTCCACGTGACCGACGACATCGAGGCCGGCGAGGCCCTTCGGGCGCGATTCGAGCGCCAGCTCCCCGGCGTGCCCTTCGTGATCGTGGAGTCACCGCTTCGTGCGCTCGTGCAGCCCTTCGTGGCCTACCTCGACGTCACGAGCAGGGACCCGGAGATGATCACGATCGTGGTCCTGCCCGAGTACGTCGGCCGCCACTGGTGGGACCGGATCCTCTACAACCAGCTGGCGGCCAGCCTGCGACGGGCGCTCGTGGGGCGGCCACACACCGTCATCGCCACCGTGCCCTACCGCGGCGAGCACTGACCGCATCCCGCCGACGACCTCGGTGGTACAGTTCCGGCCGATGCCCGAAGTGCCGCCTGCCGTGCCCGTCAAGCGCGTGGTCCTGGGCCTGAACGGCGGCCCCGCAGATCCCCTGGTGGTTCGCCTCGGCTGCCAGCTCGTCCGCGAGCAGCACGCCGAGTTGCTGGCCGTGCACATCGTCGAGGTCGACTGGAGCCACGACCTCGCCGAGGACATCTCGAGCGGCAACGAGGTCGCCTCGGCGGTGCTCGACCGCGCCGAGGGCGAGGCGGAACGGCTGGGCCTGCGCCTGCAGACAAGCCTCCTGCAGGCACGCGACGTGAGCGCGGCGCTGGTCGACGAGGCCACCGAGCTGGGCGCGGACCTCATCGTCGTGGGGCTGCCCTACCGCAAGCGATTCGGCGGCGAGTTCGCCATCGGGCGGACCGTGCCCTACGTGCTCCAGAACGCGCCCTGCAAGGTGATCGTGGCACGCGAGCCGATGCCCACGGCCGACAGCGGCTACCGGCGCACGGCCGCACTGGAAGGGGCCGGCTTCTCCAGCTGACGCCCTGGCGCGGGTCGGTGGTACGCTTCGCGCCGTCCTGAAGGAGGTCCTTGAGAGCGAGGATGCGCAGCGTCATCGTCGGCTGCGGGCGGGTCGGGGCGGGCTTCGCCGAGCTGTTGGCCCGCGCGGGCCACGAGGTGGTCATCATCGATATCAGCACCGAGGCCTTCTCGCGCCTCGAACCGGACTTCCCCGGCACCGCCATCCGCGGCGACGGCACGGACGAGGACGTCCTGCGCCGGGCCGGTGTCGCCGAGGCCGAGTACTTCTTCGCCCTCACCGAGGGCGACAACCGCAACACGCTCGCCGCCCAGCTGGCCCAGGAGACGTTCCGCGTTCCCAACGTCGTGGCCAAGGTCAACGATCCCGTTCGCGCGGAGGCCTTCACCGCGCTGGGCCTCTCGACCCTCTGCCGTACCACGCGCCTCATCGACGACCTGGGTCGTTACATGGGCCTGTCGCCGCTGCCCGGCGCCGGCGGCGTCCACGTCGCGGTGCCGCACGTGCACGACGACGAACCGGCCGCGGCCACCCCCGGCCGCGAGGCGTAGGCGGTGTACGTCATCGTCGTCGGCGGCGGCAAGGTCGGCTACTACCTCACCAAGGAGCTGCTGGCGGCGGGCCATGAGGTGGTGCTGCTCGAGAAGGATCCCCGCCGCGCCCGCCAGATCGCCGACGAGGTGGGGAGCATCGTGCTGGCGAGGGACGGCTGCGAGGGCAAGCACCTCGCGGAAGCGGGCGCCAACCGGGCCGCCATCGTGGCCGCCGTGACCGGTGACGACGAGGACAACCTGGTCGTCTGCCAGATGGCCAAGCACCACTTCGCCGTGCCACGGACGATCGCGCGCGTCAACAACCCCAAGAACGAGCCGCTCTTCCGGCACCTCGGCGTGGACGAGATCATCAGCCCCACCCGCATGGTGCTGGGCGCGGTGGAGCAGGACATCCCCGTCCACGAGCTGCTGCACCTGGCCCAGCTGGAGGGCGGGGAGCTCGAGGTCCTCGAGGCGCAGATCGGAGCCGACTCGCCGGCCGTGGGGCGCCGGCCCGCCGACATCACCCTGCCAGACGGCTGCACCCTCTTCATCCTCATCCGCGACGAGGTCGCACAGCCGATCCGGCCCGAGACGATCTTCCAGGAC
>DATHCS010000367.1:0-3516 GCA_035319405.1 Candidatus Dormiibacterota bacterium
GGCGACCGGGGGACCCGGCCGGCCCACCCTCGCGACGTATCATCGGGCCCTGCCCGACCCCCGTCGCGGCCTTGACCCCGGGAGCCACGAACGATGACGAGCGAGCCGACCGCGCCGACCACCGAGGCAGCAGCCACGGCCATCCCAGAGCTGCGGATGCTCATCGGCGGCGAGCAGGTGCCGGCCGCCGACGGCCAGACCTTCGACGTCCACAATCCCGCGACGGGGCGCGTCATGGCTCGCGTGCCGCTGGGTGGACCGGCCGACGTCGATCGCGCGGTGGAGGCGGCGCGTCGCGCCTTCGAGGAGCCAAGGGGCTGGTCGAGCTGGTCCGCCGCCAAGCGCGGCCGGACCCTCCAGAAGTGGAGCGGCCTGGTCAAGACGCACCTCGAGGAGCTGGCCCGGCTCGAGAGCCAGAACGTGGGCAAGCCGATCACGGGCGCCCGCGGCGAGGCGCTCGCGGTGAGCCTCGTCTTCGAGTACTACGCCGGCGCCGCGAACAAGCTGTTCGGCGAGACGATCCCGGTGAGCAGGCCCGGCCTCGACTTCACGCTGCGCGAGCCGATCGGCGTCGTCGGCCTCATCGTGCCCTGGAACTTCCCCATGAACATGGCCAGCTGGAAGCTCGGCCCCGCTCTCGCCGCTGGCAACACCTGCGTCCTCAAACCGGCCAGTTGGACGCCGCTCAGCGCGCTCCGCCTGGCCGAGCTGGCCCTCGAGGCCGGCTTCCCGCCGGGCGTGGTCAACGTCGTCACGGGTCCCGGCGGCTCAGCCGGGGCCGCGCTCGCGGGCCACCCGGGCGTTGGCAAGGTGGCCTTCACTGGCGAGACGACGACAGGCCAGGAGATCATGCGCCTCGCCGCTGGCAACGTGAAGAAGGTCAGCCTCGAGCTCGGCGGCAAGAGCCCAAACATCGTCTTCGCGGACGCCGACCTGGAGCGCTTCGCGCGGGAATCGCCCTACGCCGTGTTCGACAACGCCGGCCAGGACTGCTGTGCGCGCAGCCGCATCTTCGTCGAGCGTTCGGCCCACGAGCGCGTGGTCGAGCTCTTCGCCGAGGCCACCCGCAAGGTGGTGGTGGGCGATCCGGCGGATGAGAAGACCGAGGTGGGCAGCCTCGTCAGCCCGCGTCAGCGTGAGCGCGTCGCGAGCTACGTCGAGGCCGGCCTGGCCGAGGGGGCGCGGCTGGTGGTCGGGGGCACGGCGCCCGAAGGTCCGCTCTTCGACGAAGGTGCGTACTTCCTGCCGACGGTCTTCGACGGCTGCAGGACCGACATGCGCATCGTGCGCGAGGAGATCTTCGGACCGGTGGTCTCGATCATTCCCTTCGACGACGAGGCCGATGCGATCCGCCTGGCCAACGACACTCCGTACGGCCTCTCGGGCTCGATCTGGACCCGCGACCTGGGGCGAGCGATCCGCGTGGCGAAGGCCGTGCAGGCCGGCGTGCTGTCCATCAACTGCAACAGCTCGGTCCACACCGAGGCACCCTTCGGGGGCTACAAGCTGTCGGGCGTGGGACGTGAGCTGGGCATGCACGCCCTGGAGCTCTACACCGAGGTCAAGAACGTCTTCATCGACCTGAGCTAGCGGCCCGCCCGCGCTTCGCGCATCGCTCAGCCCTTCACGACCGCCAGCGGTCGCAGGCGGGCCACGGATCGGATCAGTCCGGCGCCCTCGGCCGCGGCCACCACGCGCTCCACGTCCTTGTAGGCGAGCGAGGCTTCCTCGGCCAGCAGGTCGTGCCGCTCCGCGCGCACGAGGATGCCCTCGCGCGCCAGCTGGCGGGCCACGTCCACGCCTCGCAGGGCGCGGATCGCGGCGTGGCGCGAGAGGTTGCGCCCCGCGCCGTGGCAGCTGGAGCCGAACGTCTGCGCCATCGCGCCTGGCGCTCCCACCGCCACGAACGAGCTTCGACCCATGTCGCCCGGGATCAGCACCGGCTGGCCCACGCCCCGATAGTCCGTGGGCAGCTCCGGATGGCCGGCCGGGAAGGCCCTGGTGGCGCCCTTGCGATGCACGCACAGGAGCTCCTCTCGCCCCTCGACCTCGTAGCGCTCGAACTTGGCGATGTTGTGGGACAGGTCGTAGACCTGCTCGAGGCCCAGCCGCTCGGCCGACAGGCCGAGCACCTGCGAGAAGGCGGTGCGGATCGCGCCGGCGATGCGCTGCCGGTTGGCCCAGGCGAAGTTGGCGGCGGCCGCCATGGCGCCCAGGTAGGACCGCGCCTCCGGGGACTCCAGCGGGGCGCACGCGAGCTGCCGGTCGGGCAGCTCCAGCTCCCATGCCGCCGACCGCGCGTCCATCACGGCCAGGTGGTCGGTGCAGACCTGATGGCCCAGGCCGCGGGAGCCGCAGTGGACCATCACCGTGACCTGGCCCGTGGCCAGGCCGAAGGCGCCCGCCGCGGCAGCGTCATCGATCCGCTCCACGACCTGCACTTCCAGGAAGTGATTGCCCGAGCCGAGCGTGCCCAGCTGGGCGGCGCCTCGTTCACGAGCACGGCGCGAAACCTCTCCGGGGCTCGCGCCCTCGAGGCAGCCGCCGGCCTCGGTGTGGTCCAGGTCCGCCGGCAGGGCCTCGCCCCGCGCGGCGACCCAGGCCGCTCCGCGCTCGAGCACCGCCGTCAGCTCATCGGCGCGCAAGGGCGCGCGGCCGTGCGCACCGACGCCGCTGGGCACGGCACGGAAGAGCTCGTCCGCGAGCCGCTCGAGGTGCGGATGCAGGTCCGCCTCACCGAGCGAGCTGCGCAACAGGCGCACCCCACAGTTGATGTCGAAGCCGATCCCGCCCGGACTGATCACGCCGCCCGCCTGCCGGGTGGCGGCCACGCCGCCGACCGGGAAGCCATAGCCCCAGTGCACGTCGGGCAGGGCGAGCGAGGCCCCCACGATGCCGGGCAGGCATGCCACGTTGGCCACCTGCTCGAGCGCCGGGTCGTCGCGAAGGCTGTCCATGAGCACGTCATCGGCGAAGACGAGCCCCTCGACGCGCATCCCCCGCGCGGCGTCGCGCGCGATGCGCCAGCGCCACGCATCGAGCCGCTCGACGGCCACGTGGCCACGGGAGGCGGGAGCCGAGGGCGCCGGCCTGGCCCCTGCCGCGTGGCGGGCCATCACACGTCCAGGTAGGCGGTCAGGATCCAGCCCTCGCCGGCCCGCCTGACGGCCAGGCGATGGAAGGTGGCCGACTTGACGTCGCTGCGGCGGCGCACGAGCTTGCCGTCGAGGGGCACGAACCAGGCGCACCCGCGCATGCGCCACGCGCTGCGACCGCCCGACTCGTGCGCGTCGACGCGTTCGACCTCGGTCCGCAGCAGGGCCTCGCCACTGCGATCCGCCAACCCGATCAGTTCGTTGAGCCAGGTGAAGGCGAGGCCGGCCGGATCCCCGGCGTCGAGCTCGATCGGCTCCGGGTCGTGCAACGGCACGCCGGGCGCGATGTCAGCCGACAGCTCGCCCAGGGCGGCCGCCGCCTCCTCGAACAACCCCGGCAGGTCCGCCGCCCACGCCTCGA
>DATHCS010000368.1:0-3618 GCA_035319405.1 Candidatus Dormiibacterota bacterium
GCTACGAGCTGCCGCTGCGGGCCATCCGCGAGCAGATCGCCTCGGCCGTCGACCTGATCATCCACACCGCCCGGCTCAAGGACGGCTCCCGGAAGATCATCAACATGACCGAGGTCTACGGGATCGAGGACGACGAGATCCTGACCCAGGACATCTTCGTCTTCGAGCAGACCGGGGTCCGCGACGGCAAGATCGAGGGACGGCTCCGACCGACCGGCATCCGGCCGACCTTCATGGGCAAGTTCAAGGTCAGTGGGGTCTCGCTGCCGCCCGACGAGTTCGGCATCCCGCCCGAAGACCCCAGCCGGCCGGACGCCACCCGCCAACGGAAGGGGAGGGCGATCCCCGGCGAGGGGGTCCCGCCCGTCGAGGGATCCTCGGCGAGCCTGGGCGGCGGCCGCGCGATCAAGGCGGGGGGCATGGTCTACGTCGCGTCCACGGGCCCGGTCGATCCCGACACGGGCAAGGTCGTCGGCGCGGGGATCCGGGACCAGACGAGCCAGTGCCTGCGCAACCTCAAGGCGCGCCTCGAGGCCGAAGGCAGCTCGCTCGACAAGGTCGTGTGGGCCAACTGGTCGCTGCGCGACCCGGCCGACTTCGACGCCTTCAACCGGGAGTGGGCGCGCTGGTTCGAGGGCGACGCGCCGGTCGGCCAGTGCACCCTGATGCCGCCGCAGCAGCGCCGGGCCGGCTTCCGCATCTCGATCGGGGTGATCAGCGAGGCCTAGCGCCGGCGCGGCCGGGCCGTCAGGCACCGCTCGCCCGTTACACTCGGCAGCGATGACGAGTCACGCCGTGCCGGACCCTCGCCCACAGCGGCCACCCGAGGAGGTCCTGGCGGCCGATCGCCTGCCGAGGCTCCCCGAGCGGGCCGCACGCGGCGGACTGCGCGTGCTGATGCTGGGCGACGTGATCGGGCGGCCCGGCCGGGAGGCGGTGGAGCGCCTGCTGCCCGAGCTGCGTGACGCCCGCGCGATCGACTTCGTGACCGCCAACGGCGAGAACGTGGCGGGCGGCATGGGCCTCACCGCGAGCACGGCCGGGCCGCTCTTCGCGGCCGGCGTGGACGTGATCACGTCGGGCAACCACATCTGGGACAAGCGCGAGATGTACGCCGAGCTCGAGCGGGACGAGCGCATCCTGCGGCCCTTGAACTACGGCACGGCCGGCGTGCCCGGTCGTGGCTGGGGGCTGTTCCACGCTCACGATGGCACCGAGCTGGCGGTCATCAACGCCCAGGGGCGCACCTACATGCAGCCTATCGAGAACCCCTTCACCGCCACCGCCGCCCTGCTCGACGAGGGCGCGGACGAGCTGCCGCCCGTGCGCCTGGTGGACTTCCACTGCGAGATCACCAGCGAGAAGAACGCCTTCGGGCTCTGGCTCGACGGGCGGGTGAGCGCGGTCGTCGGGACGCACACCCACGTGCCCACCGCGGACGAGCGCATCCTGCGCGGCGGCACGGCCTACGTGAGCGACCTGGGCATGACCGGGCCGGTGTACAGCGTGATCGGTTTCGAGCCCGACACGGTCCTGCCGCGCTTCCTCAACGCCCTGCCCACCAAGTTCGAGGTCGGCAGCGGCCCGGTCGTCTTCAACGCCTGCCTGATCGACGTCGAGATCGCCACGGGCCGCGCCACGGGCATCGAACGGATCAGCCGGATCGTCGACGGATGAGGACGATCTCGCGTCCGTGACCAGTCCGGCGCGCAACCGCTTCGACTTCCACTGCCACAGCTCTGCCTCGGACGGGCGGGACGCACCGCTGGCCCTCTTCGCCGCGATGCAGCGCTGGGGTCTGCGCGCGGCGGCGATCACGGACCACGACACGCTGGAGGGCTACCGGATGGTGCGGGCCGCCGGGCTCGGCGGAGGCCGGCCGGGACCGGACGGCGCCACCGACGGTCCGCTGCTCATCCCCGGCATCGAGATCAATGCGGTGGCCGCCCCGGGCGAGCCCTTCCTGGGTGCCCTGGGCGAGCGCCACTTCCTCGGCTACGGCCTCGACCCCGATGATCCCGGCCTGGCGGCCACGCTGGCACGGCAGCAGGCCTTGCGGCGGGGCCGCATCGAGGAGACCGTGACGCGGCTGCGGGAGCTCGGCCTGCCGATCGAGGAGCAGCTCGCGACGACGCTCGGGCCTCAGGTCAGCTCGGCGGGTCGTCCCCACGTGGCACGGGCCATGGTCGCGGCCGGGTACACGGAGAGCGTCGAGACAGCCTTTCACGATTGGCTGTCGCGCGGTCGCCCGGCGTACGTGCCCCGGCGCGGCCTCGGGGAGCAGGAGGCCATCGAGGCGATCCGATCCGCGGGCGGGCTGGCGGTCCTCGCGCACACCGTCGACGCCCCCGACATCCCTGACGCGATCGAGCGCCTGCAGGGCTGGGGGCTCGGCGGTCTGGAGGTCTTCTACGGCGGGTACGCGCGGACCTTCGGGCCGCTCGCCATCGAACGCCTGGCCGCCTTTGCCGCCGCCCGCGACCTCGTGCCCACGGGGGGCAGCGACTACCATGGCGACACGATGCGCTACGAGACCGCACAGGCCAACCTGTGGGTGCCCGAGTCGGCGACGCGGGCGCTGTTGGAGGCGATCGGGCTGGGGGACGCGCTGGCGTGACCGCGCGGACCCTCCCCGTGCTCGACCCGGCGCTCCTGCCGGCCACCGCCGAGCCCCGCACGGCCGTCCGGCCGGCGCGACCGCTGGCGGAGTACGCGCTCGAGGCGGAGACGCTGCCGCGCTTCCACATCTGGACGCTGGGCTGCCAGATGAACCGCTCCGACTCGGAGGAGATGGCGGGCGCCCTGCTGGCGGCTGGGTGCGCCGAGTCGCCCAGCCTTGAGGCCGCCGATCTCGTCGTCATCAACAGCTGCGCCATCCGAGAGGCGGCCGAGCAGAAGGTCATCGGCCGCATGGGCGCGCTGGCTCGCCTCCGAGCGGCCAATCCCGGCCTACGGGTGGTCCTGACGGGCTGTGCCGTGCGCGAGGCGGATCGGAGCCAGCTGGCCCGCCGCTACCCGGCGGTGGACCTCTTCCTGCGCCCCGACGAGGAGGGCGAGCTGACGGCGCGGCTGGGCCTCGCGGCGCCCACGGCGCCGGGTTCGCTGGGGGCTGGTGGCGTCCGCTCCGGGGTGGCGCGCCGCAGCCCATACCAGGCCTGGCTGCCGATCATCTACGGCTGCGACAAGACCTGCACCTACTGCATCGTGCCCTTCAGCCGTGGGCCGGAGCGCAGCCGGCCCTTCGACGAGGTGGTCGCCGAGGCGCGTGGTCTCGCCCAGGCCGGCTACCGCGAGGTGACGCTGCTCGGCCAGAACGTCAACTCGTACGGGCACGACCTGGCGCCCGACCCGCGCTTCGCCGCGGTGGACCCGGCGCGCACGATGGGTCGTCGTCTCGACCTCGCCGGGCGACCGGACATCGCGGCCCTCCTGCGCGCCGTCGATGGCCTGCGCACCGCCGATGGGCGCCCCGCCATCGCGCGCCTGCGCTTCATCACCTCCCATCCCTGGGACCTCGGCGCCCGGCTCGTCGATGCGATGGCCAGCTGTCCATCCGTGTGCGAGCACCTCCACCTGCCCGTCCAATCCGGCGACGACGCCGTGCTGCGCCGCATGGGC
>DATHCS010000369.1:0-2102 GCA_035319405.1 Candidatus Dormiibacterota bacterium
GCAGTAGGCCGCAGGTTCGAATCCTGCTCGGGGCGCCCATCAAAGCCCAGGTCAGAAGGCCAAGCTTGGGTTGGCCAGGATCCGTTACTACTGGCAATCCTCCTGACGTGCCACATACGTGCCAAGCATCAGGCTGTGATCCGACGACTGATGTGCGACACATGTCCGCCAGTCGATGCGCGGCAGGTTGCAGCCGAACCTAGGCCGCCTATCCGCCGAGCGCCTGGCACGAGGTCCGCCGGGCAGCGGGATGCGGCCAGCCGCGCAGTCGCACGCGATAAACCCGTGGCGGCGTCGGTGGTCATCCCGCGACAATGCCCGGTGTGGAGGAGGTCGAGGTCGTCGTCGCCCACAACGAGCGCGCGACCCTGCGCGTCGGCGACGTGTTCCTGAAGATCGACGCCGATCAGACGCGCACCGACGTCGAGGCCGCGGCGATGGCTCTGGCGCCGATCCCCACTCCTCAGGTCCTGTGGCGGAAGCCGCCGGTGCTCGCGCTCGCCGCCCTGCCAGGGATGGCGCTCGGCCGCCTCGGCGAGCCGTCGGCCGCGTCGCCGGCGGCGTGGGCCGCGGCGGGTGCCGCCGCCCGGATGCTGCACGACGCGCCGCTGCCGCCATGGCCCGGCCGGAGCCCGGACGAGATCGCATCGGAGCTCGACGGCGAATGCCAGTGGCTCATCACCAACGGTGTCCTTCCCGCCGGCCTGGTCACGCGCAACCGCCGGATAGCCGAGGCCGCGCTCCGGCCGTGGACACCGGTGTTCACGCACGGCGACCTGCAGGTCACCCACGTGTTCGCCGACGGTGACAAGATCACCGGCGTGATCGACTGGTCCGGGGCGAGCCAGGGCGATGCCCTGCACGACCTCGCCATCTTGACGCTCGGACACCAGGAGCACCTGGGCGACGTCGTCGCCGGCTACGGCACCGACGTCGACCTCGACGTGATCCGCGCGTGGTGGTCGCTGCGAAGCCTGCAGGCGGCCCGCTGGCTGATCGAGCACGGCTTCGACCCATCCTCGCCCGGCTGTGAGTTCGACGTGCTGAGATCCCAGCTGTGAGGCTGCACGAGCAGCGCGCGTTACAGACGCACCGTCATCGTCTAGCGGTTCTCCGCCACGAACTGGCTGGCGGTGAAGGACGCGCCAGCCGGATCGGCAAGGACGGCGAATCGCACCCATGGGGCATTCTGCGGCTCGGCGAGGACCGAGCCTCCGAGCTCGCGCGCTCGCGCAGCGATCGCGTCCGCGTCGTCGACGGCGAAGGTCACGCTCCAGCGCGCTGGGCCACCCTCGCGGGGCAAGATCGTCGCCACGACGTTCTCGAAGCCTTCGGGCGCGCCCATCTGCTTCATCCCCGCGCGCAAGCCGGGGTTGAGCTCCTCGAGATGGTCGCCGTAGCCCGGCAGAGCCCACATCGGCGAGCCGACGTCGATTGTCGTCCAGCCGAACACGGCGCCGTAGAAGGCCCGTGCGGCCTCGACATCGTCGGTGTGCAGGTTGTTGAAGTTCACAGCGCCATGCTCGTTGACCGCCGCCGAGCCGCGGTGCGATCCGGGCTGCCACACGCAAAAGGCAGCGCCCTCGGGATCGGCGAACACGCCCATCCGCCCCGCGTCAAACACGTCGAAGGGCTCGGAGAGCACCCGCCCGCCCGCCTCGCGCACCCGGGCTGCGGCGTCGTCAGCGGACTCGACGCGGATGTAGGTGTTCCACATGGCCTGCGGCGGTGCGCCGGGGGGCTGCGAGGAGATCGCGGCCACGTCCCGGCCGTCGATGCGGGCCATGTAGTAGTGAGCTCCCGTATCGGGGGGCATCGCGTCCTCGGTCTGCCACCCGAAGAGCCCGGAGTAGAACCGGGCGGCGTCGGCGGGGTCGGGCTGGTTGGTGTCGACCCAGCACGGCACCCCGGCTGGGTAATCCTCGCGCGTGCTCATGGCGGCAGCCTACAGCGGCTCTCATCGAGCATCCCGGCAGCTGCCCACCGGTGAGATCACCGGTCATCGGCACAGGGCGGATCCGGCCGGCGCCCGTCCTGGTTTTGCGGCGCGGTTGTGTGCTGAAGTGGCCTGGTGGACGCCATGGACCTCGCCCGGCGCTTCG
>DATHCS010000370.1:0-2131 GCA_035319405.1 Candidatus Dormiibacterota bacterium
CTCGAAGGACCTGGCCCGCAGTCGCGACTTCTACCACGACACGCTTGGGCTGGAGATCCTCCGTGAGGACGACGAGCGGATCATCTTCCGTTGCGGTGGCGGGTCGCAGCTCTCCGTCACCCGCAGCACGACCGGCACGGCCGACCCCCAGACGCAGCTCGCCTGGCGGGTGCCCGACATCCACGCCGAGCTGGCCGACCTGCGCGCTCGCGGCGTGCGCATCGAGGCCTACCAGGCGCCTGATCCGGTGACGGACGCCGACGGCATCGCCGACATGGGCTTCGCGTGGGCGGCCTGGTTCATCGATCCGAGCGGGAACGCGCTCGCGATCCTCGAGCCCAAGCCGGGTCCGGCATCGGCGGGCGCCGCCTAGTTGAGCAGCGTGCCCTCGCCCCCCGGCGCACCGCGCTCCCGCAGGAAGCGCTCGATGTCGGAGATCAGGTCGTCGCCGGCAGGCAGACGCTCCTCGTCGGCCATCGCCTCGAGTCGCGCCACGTAGGAACGCGTGTTCTCGTCGGCCGCCGCGGCCGCGTCCAGGCGGGCCCGCAATTCGCGCGACTCGACGCGCAGTGGCGCCAGCTCCAGCTGGCCGTCGAGGTGGGCCCCGACGGCCTCCAGCAGGGCCAGGGCGGCCGTCGGGTAGGGACCCGTGACGTAGTGGGGGATCTGCGCGAAGTACCCCAGCGCCGGGATGCCGGTCGCAGCGACGGCCATGTCGAGGACCGAGACGAGCGCGGCCGGCACCCGCAGCAGCCCGACCGGCCCGGGCGTGACATCGCCGCGCAGCAGCCCCGTCCTGGATTCCGTACCGAGCACCGGCACGGCCCGCGTGTGCGGCACGGCAGCGGGGATCGCGCCGAGGCTGATCCACTCGACCACGCCCAGCTCCTTGGCGAGTGCGACCACGTCTTCGGCGAGCGCGCGCCAGCGGTAGTCGGGCTCGTGGCCGGTCAGCACCAGGAGGTCGCGCCGGCCCAGGCGCCGCCGGCGGAGGGCGATCTCGGGCCAGGTCAGCTCGGACGGCCGGCCGTCAACGATCTCGAGTACCGGCCGCCGGGAGCGGTAGTCGAACAGCAGGTCGTTGTCGAAGGTGGCCACGACCTCTCCACCTTCGGCCAGCAGGCTGCCCGCCGTCGTGGCGGCCGAGCCCGCGTCCACCCAGCCGTCGAAGGCGACGATGGCGGTCGGCGATTCGAGCTCAGGTCGCTGGGCGAGCTGGTATAGCGTCACGCATCGAAGGGTACGACACCGATGGCGCGGCCCTGGAAATCGGAGTGACCGTTCGCCATGAGGTGGCGACGATCGACCTCAGCTGCAGCCGCTCGTTGAGCCGCAGTTGAGGCACTTGTAGCAGCTGCCGTTGCGGACCATGATCGAACCGCACTCGGCGCAGCTGGGCGAGTCGGCCGAGACCTCGAAGCTGACCTTGGGGCCGCCGCCGAGGTTAACGGGCAGCACCGCCGGCGTCGCGCCACCCGACTTGCTGCTGCCGTTCCCGTTGGTATGGCCGTTGTGCTCGGCAAGCGGGATCACGATCGCCTTCTTGTCCTCCAGGTCGATGCCGCTCGGCGGCTCCGCCGGGCCCTCGGCCGGGCGAGGCGTGTCAGCGCCGGACAGCTGTGCCGAAGCAGTGCCGGACGGCGCCGACTGGCCCGCCCGCAGCGGCGACCGGACGCCCTCGGCGCGAGCCGCGGCCTCCTCCGCGGGAAGAGCCGCGGAGGCGGGCCCAGTCGGCGCGTCAGTCGCCCCACCCTCGCGATTGATCAGCCCCAGGCTCGCCCGCTCGTCCGCGGGCAGGAAGCGCGAGCCAAGCCAGCGGAAGATGTAGTCGACCAGGCTCTTGGCGATCGGGATCTCCGGGTTGCCGGTGAAGCCGGCGGGCTCGAACCGGACGTGGGCGAACTTGTTGACGAGGTCCCGAAGGGGAACGCCGTACTGCAGAGCCACGCTGGTGGCCGTGGCGAAGGAGTCCATCAGGCCGCTGACGGTCGAGCCCTCCTTGGCCATCTTGAGGAAGATCTCGCCCGGCTGGCCGTCCGGGTAGAGGCCGACCGTGATGTACCCCTCGTGGCCGGCGATCTCGAACTTGTGGGTGATGGCCGTCCGCTCGGCAGGCAGGCGCCGGCGGTGT
>DATHCS010000371.1:0-3175 GCA_035319405.1 Candidatus Dormiibacterota bacterium
GCCCTGGTGGAACTGGCTCAGCAGGGCGACTTCGAGGGCATCCAGACCTGGATCGTGGGGCTGACCAAGACCAGCTGCGTGCGTGTGATCCAGCTGAACGACCCCACGCGCCTGGTGATCGACATCGAACAGTGAGCGCCACCCCGCGGTGACGGGGTGCACCGGGGGATCGCGGCCCGGTGCGCGTTTCCGCGCCTGAGCCGTATGCTCCAAGGTCCGTGGTCGCCCAGCTTCGGATCATTCGCTACCACCCCCGCGCCGCGGTCGGCGACGGCGGCCTGTCATGGGCTGTGCGGCGCTGGTCGCAGGCGCTTGCCGAGATCGGCGCCGACGTGGCGATCGCCTACGACGGCGGGACGGCCCCCAGCGAGGCCGGCCGCGTCGAGTGGATCCACGTCGAGCACCGCGGCCCTCCGGGTTTCCGCATCCCTCTCGGCTTCGAGCGGGTCCTTCGGGGCGCCGACCTGCTCGTCCTCCATTCGGCCTGGACGGGCTACAACGTGCGCGCCGCCCAGGTCGCCCACGCCCGAGGCGTGCGCTACTTGCTCGAGCCACGAGGCGCGTACGACCCGCACATCATGCGCCGCCACCGTCGCGCGAAGCGAGTCTGGTGGACCGTGGCGGAGGCTCGCCTGGTGCGACGGAGCGCGGCCGTGCACGTCTTCTTCGCCGAGGAGCACGGCCACCTCGAGGCGCTCGGCTACCGCGGGCCCATCGTCGTCGCTCCGAACGGGATCGACGCCCCCGAGCCGCCCCTGTGGGCGGGTGGCGGGGGCGGCTACCTGCTTTGGCTGGGTCGCTACGACCCGGAACACAAGGGCCTCGACTTGCTGGTTCGCGCCCTGGCCGCGATCGATCCTGCCCAGCGACCGACCGTGCGCCTTCACGGTGGAGACTGGCGGGGCGGGAAGGCGGTGCTCGAGCGGCTCGTGGCGGAACAAGGGCTGGGACGCTGGGTGGAGATGGGGACCGGCATCTACGGGCCGCAGAAGCGGGCCGCGCTGGTCGCCGCGGACGGCTTCGTCTACCCGTCGCGCTGGGAAGGCTTCGGCAACTCCGTGCTGGAGGCGGTCTCGCTGGGCATCCCCGCCCTGTGCACGCCGTACCCCCTGGGCAACCACCTGGGGCGGAGAGGTGGCGCCATCGTCGCGCCGGCCACGCCCGAAGGACTGGCTCGCGGCCTGAGCGTGTTCCGCGACCGGCCCCGCGCGGCCGCCATCGGCGCCGCCGGTGCCGTGGTGGCACTCAGCGACTTCGCCTGGCCGGCCGTGGCCGCGAGCTGGCTGGATCAGGTCGCCGCCATCGTCCCTGTGGGGCGTGGTCGATGAAGGGCCGCAGGCCTCCCCCGGCGGATCCCCGAGATCCCGTGGAGGCAGGCTGGGCATCACGGGGCGGCGTCCTCGTCGTCGCCGGTCCTGACGGGACCGGGAAGTCGGCCCTCGCCGAAGCGCTCGCGGATCGGGTCCTGGCTGGCCGGCCCGTGCGCAGGTTCGCCTCCCGGTTCGGGGCGCTGCCCGCGCGCCCCAACGCCCGGGTGGCCACGACCACGCCACATGCCAAGAGCGCCTACCCAGCATGGCTCTCCGCGGTGAAGGTCGGCTACCTCTTCGCCGACTACGTGGTGGGCTGGTTCGTCGTCGCGCGGCCGTTCATGCGCCGCGGCGGCTGGGTGATCATGGAGCGCGGCTGGTGGGACCTGGCGATCGACCCCAGGCGCTACCGGCTCGGGCCGTCGACCGCCCTCGCGCGACGTTTGGGGCGCCTGCTGCCGGACCCCACGCTGACCTTGATCCTCGACGCGCCGGCCGACGTGGTCGGGGCGCGCAAGGCGGAGCTCCCGCCGGCTGAGATCGAGCGCCAACTTGCGGCATGGCGCGCGATCGGCGACCGTTCGCGCCACGCCGTTCTGCTCGACGCGTCGAAGCCACTCGACGAGGTGGAGGCGCAGGCAGCGTCGGCGATCCGGCGGCGGCTCGACGCGGCGGCCGAGGGCGCCTGGCTGGATCGGCATTGGGTGCACCTGCCGCCCGGGCGCCGGACGCGCTGGACCGTCCCCACCGACAATCGCCGGGCGGCGACCACGGGTCTGCGCATCTTCCAGCCGATGACGCTGCGCGGCCAGATGGGCTGGGAGGTCACTCGACTCTTCGCCGCCGCTGGCCTGCTCGGGCTGCTGCCGCCCGACGCGCCACCGGCGGTGCTGGAACCACTGGCCCGCTTCATCCCTCCAGGCGGCACGGTGGCCGTGGCGCACGGCGCCGATGCGGAGCAGGCGGTCGCCTTGATCCTTGATGCGCGGGGGGTGGCCACGCGCTTCGCCAAGGTCGCGCGGGATCCGGTGGGGCGGACCCGACTGGAGCGCGAGATCGCTGCGCTCGCCTGGGCCGCGCCGTTGCTGCCGCCACCGCTGCACCCACCTCGCCTGCTCGCTCACGAGGACGGGATCGCGATCTTCGAAGCGTACGCGTGGCAGAGCCGTCTTCGGCCGTGGCTGCTGCCGGCCGAGCTGGCTGACGCGATCGGCCGCTTCCATCGGTCCGGTCGACCCGCTTCCGGTGACCCCACAAGGGGGCCCGCCCACGGCGACTTCGCCCCGTGGAACCTCCTCCGCGTCCGTCAGGGTTGGGTGCTCGTCGACTGGGAGGCCGCCGAGGAGGCGACCGCGGCGTTCTCCGATGTCTTCCACTATGCCGTCCAGGCGCACGCCCTGCTGGGGCACCCGACCGAGGCCACGATCCTGCGGGCCCTTGGGGGATACGGCCCATTCGGACTGGCCATGCGGGCCTACGCCGAGGCCGCCGAGGTGCCGCTCGCCACCGCGCGCACCTCGTTCCGCGACTATCTCGTGCGCAGCCAGGACCAGCTCGATCCCACCAAGCGACACTGGACCCGCAGCATCGAGGCGCGCCAGCGGCTGCTCCGGTCGCTGGAGGATGGGCGGTGAGCCGGTGACCACGAGCGGAGCACGGCGGGCCGTGCTCGTGACCGGGTCGGCCGGGCTCATCGGCTCGATCCTGCGCCGCGAGCTCGGCGATACGTTCGAGCTGCGCGGCTTCGATCGGCACGCGGCCCCCCCGAACGACGTCCCCGGCGAGCTGCGGGACCTGCAGCTTCTCGAGCAGGCCTGCCGCGGGGTCGATGCGGTCGTGCATCTGGCGGCGGACCACCGCCTCGA
>DATHCS010000372.1:0-2167 GCA_035319405.1 Candidatus Dormiibacterota bacterium
TCCTTGGGGAACTTCTCGACGACGGTCGTGCCCTCGTTGGCGGCGCGCACGAACAGCAGGCCGCCGGAGCGGATCTGGCCGAAGGCGCGCATGCCGGTCGTCCTCTCCATGTCCGCCACGCTGACGCCGCTGTTGGCTCGATTGACGATCAACGCCAGTCGATCGCGGATGCCGGCCTGCTCGGCCACGTCCACGAACTGGAGCGCGGCGCGGATCGCCGGCACGTCCGGCGTGACCGGCACGAGGAGCCGGTCGCACCGCTCGAAGATCGAACGGTTGAGGCGCCCGTAGTCGGGATGCATGTCGATGATCACCACGTCGAAGCCGAGCTTGGATCGGGCCAGCACGTTGGCCACCGCCTCGGGCTCGATCTGGTCGATCTGCAGGGGGGTGCTGACCAGGGCGGCCACGCGCAGGCCGTTGCCGTGCGGAGCGGCGATGCCGGCCAGGCTGCGGGGCAGGGCCTCCTCGTCCTCGATCGCGTCGGCCACCGACTTGAGGTGCTCCAGCCCGAGCGACGTGGCGATGTGGCCGCTCGTCGTGTCGGCGTCGATCAGCAGGACGTGCTGGCCGCGCGTCGTCTGGAGCGCCGCGGCCAGGTTGGTGGCGATGGTGGTCTTGCCCACGCCGCCCTTCGGGTTGAAGACGCCCACCACCATGGCCCGCTTGGCCAGCCCGTCCTCGGGCAGGTCACTGGTCAGGATGGGGCCGCTGCCGTCGTCGAAGGTCTGCGAGCGGATGAGCATCGCCTCGACCCGCCAGCGCAGCGACTCCGCACCGTAGGGGCGCGTGAAGTACTCGGTCGAGTCGGGGCCCATGGTGTTGCTGCTCAGGCGCTCGAAGGCGCTCTGGCTGACGACCATCAGGGTGGGGACGTCGCGGCCGTTGCCGTGCATGAGGCTGAACAGCTCGAGCGACGTATCGAAGTCCGTCTCGCCGTCGAGGATGCTCACGCCGATGTCGCGCCGGCGGTCGAGGATCGCGGCCGCCTCCTCGGGCGTGCCCGCGTGGAGGACGTCGAAGCCGGCCTCGCTGAGCTCCCTCGCCACGGGCAGGAACTCGTCGGGCGGGAGGGAGCAGATGATGCCCGGTCGAGCCACTGGCTGGGGTCTCCTCTGCGCTCAGTGCGCCGCTGGATGGATCGAGCGGATCAGTTCTCGGGGTCGCGCGCCGAGACGTTGATGATCCCGTCACCGGTCGAGACGACGCGCACGGCATAGCCGGTCAGGGTGGGCAGCAGCTCCTGCAGCTTCACCTCGGGATCGTGGGTGGCCTTGAAGATGAACTCGCCGTCGGGGCCCGAGCTGACGCCGACCGAGTGGATGCCCGGCAGGCGGCTCAGCTGGCGCTTGAAGGAGGCGATCGAGGCCACGCTCACCAGCCCGACCACGATGACCTGGGTGGTGGCGCCCTCGGCGGCCTGGGCGGGGGCCGGGCGGCCGACGCCGTTGAGCGACGCGTCGCCCTCGGGCACCAGGCCGTTGAGCCGGGCGGCCACGATGTCCGCCTCGATCTCCGGCACGGGCTCACCCGAGCCCTGGCTCTCCTGCTCGGCCACGGCCGTGGCGGCCTCGCCGGCGGCGGCGGACTCGGCGGCCGCCATGTCCTCGCTCATGGCCAGCGCGGCCAGTCGGGGATCGTCCGCAGGCGACTCGCCAGCCTCGGTGACGGCCTCGGCGGCGGCCTGTGCTTCGGCGGCGGCCTGTTCCTCGGCGGTCATCGCGACGGCGTTCGACTCGTCGGCCGCGGCCTGCCCGCCACTGGCCTCGGTCGCGGGCTCCGCGACGGCCTCGGCGGCCGGCTCGGCGACCGCCTCGGGGGAGGCGGCCTCCTCAGCCTCGGCGCTCGTCGCTTCGACGACGTCCGGCGTGGCCGTGGGGTCGAACGGCGCGTCGAGGTCGGGCATCGGCCGGCCTCGCACGAGGTCGGCGAGCGCTTCGCTGCGGGCCTCGGCGCCGGCCTCCTCGAGGGAGGGCGGTTCGGGCACCTGCTGTGCCGCGGCGGCGAAGGCAGCGGGGTCGTCGATCGAGTCGAGGCTCTTGAAGAAGGTGTCGATCTCCGACTCGTAGGCCGTCACGCGCGCCTGGACCTTGTCGATCTCACGCTCGATCAGCGCGGCGTGCTCCTCCAGGTGCGACTCGAGCTCCGTCTTGCGGCCCTCGATGCG
>DATHCS010000373.1:0-6438 GCA_035319405.1 Candidatus Dormiibacterota bacterium
GTCGTGATCTCGACGCGGGCGAGCAGCTCCCGTTGCTGCCCCGCCGGCACCTCGACGCCGAGCAGGCGGGACACCCGTGCGGGCCGGAAGGCGACGCGCACCGGCGGCGGCTCGACCGGATCGGAGTCAACGGCACCGCGCGCCGCTCGCCCGCCCGCCCACGCGAGGATGAGCTGCGCGGTGCGGTCCGCGCCCGTCCGCGCCGTGACGTGTGCGAGGCCCTTCTCGAAACGGAGCGAGGCCTCGCTGCGCAGGCCGTAGCGCTGGGCGGTGCGGCGGATCGAGACCGGGTCGAAGATGGCCGACTCGATGACCACCGTCCTCGTCGAGTCACCCACCTCGCTGCTCGCACCGCCCATGACCCCGCCGATGGCGAGCGGGCCGTCCCGCCCGGCGATGAGGCCGGTATCGGCCGTGAGCTCGCGCACGACGTGGTCCAGCGTCTCGAGCCGCTCGCCGGGCCGCGCCATGCGCACGGTCAGGCGGCCGTCCGGGATCGCCGCTGCGTCGAAGGTATGGACCGGCTTGCCCAGCTCGAGCATCACGTAGTTGCTGGCGTCGACGACGTTGGAGACGGGGCGCTGCCCGGCCGCCGTGAGCCGCAGCTGGACCCACAGTGGCGACGGGCCGACCGTCACGCCATCGAGGTACCGCCCCACGAACCGGGTGCAGAACCCCGGATCGAGCACCTCCACCTGGAGGTGGGCAGCCGTCTCGTCACCGGACTCTCGGACGGCGATCGCCGGCAATCGCAGGTCCCCACCCGTGGCTGCGGCGACCTCCCGTGCGAGGCCCACGATCGAGAGGGCGTCGCCACGGTTGGGCTTCACGTCCACGTCGAGCACCACGTCGCCGTAGAGCTCGCCCAGCGGCCGCCCGAGCGGGCTGTCCGCCGGCAGGATGAGGATGCCCTCTGCGTCGCCGGTCAGGCGCAGCTCGTCGCCCGAGCAGAGCATGCCCTCGCTCACGACGCCCATCTTCTCGGCGCGACCGATCGCCCGCCCTCCAGGCAGCACCGCGCCGGGCAGCGCCACGGGCACGCGCTGGCCGGCCGCGATGTTGGTGGCGCCGCAGACGATCGCCAGCTGGGGCCCGTCGGGTGCGGTCCGCACCCGGGTGAGCGAGAGGCGGTCGGCGTTCGGATGCGGCGCCACCTCGAGCAGCTCGCCGACCACGATGCCTTCCCAGTCGGCGCCGATCCGCTCGATGCCCTGCACCTCCATGCCCAGCTGCGTCAGCCGCACGGCGAGGGCCTCGGGGTCGAGGTCGACCGCGACGTACTCACGCAGCCAGGAGAGCGGCACGCGCATCAGAACTGCTCCAGGAAGCGCTGGTCGTTCTCGAGGAAGTAGCGCAGGTCGTTGATGCCGTGGCGCAGCAGGGCGATCCGATCGGTCCCCATGCCGAAGGCGAAGCCCTGGTAGCGCTCGGGATCGAGCCCGCCGTTGCGCAGCACGACTGGGTGGACCATGCCGGCCCCCAGGATCGTCATCCAGCCGCTGCGCTTGCAGGCCGGGCAACCCACTCCGCCGCAGATGAGGCACTCCACGTCGAACGCCACGGACGGCTCCGTGAAGGGGTAGTAGCCGGGGCGGAAGCGCGTCCGTCGGCCCGGCCCGAAGAGGGCGTGCGCGAACTGGTCGAGCAGGCCCCGCAGGTGGGCGAGGGTCGTGCCCTCGTCCACCATGAGGCCCTCCATCTGGAAGAACTCGAAGCCGTGACTGGCGTCGACCGCGTCGTAGCGGAAGCAGCGGCCCGGCATCAGGGCGCGGATGGGCGGTGGCGTGGATCGCATGACGCGGATCTGCACGGGGGACGTGTGCGTGCGCAGCAGCAGCCGCTCACCCTCCGAGTCGGCCGGCAGGTCCACGTAGAGCGTGTCCTGCAGGTCGCGCGAGGGATGGTCGGGCGGGATGTTGAGGGCCTGGAAGTTGAGCTCGTCCGTCTCGACCTCGGGGCCCTCGTAGACCACGAAGCCGAACTGGCCGAAGATCCGCGCGATCTCGCGGTTGGTCTCCAGCAGCGGATGGAGGGAGCCACGGGGCCCAGGCCGGCCCGGCAGCGTCACATCGAGCCGATCGCTCCGCAGGCGCGCCTCCAGGTCCGCCGCCTCCAGCGCGGACCGTCGTGCCGCCAGGGCCGCCTCGACGGCCTCGCGCACCTCGTTGGCCAACGCCCCCACGACCGGCCGGTCCTCCGCCGGCAGTGCGCCGATGCCGCGCAGGATCGTGGTCAATGCGCCGGACTTGCGGCCGACGACGCGGGCCTCGACCGTCTCCAGGGCGTGCAGGTCCGCGGCTGCCGCCACATCGGCAAGCGCGCTCTCGCGCAGCTCCGAGAGGTCCGTGCGGACCGAGGCGAGATCCACGGCGAGCCGCTGGCGCGCCGTCAGGAGGGCTTGGCGACCTCGGCGATGCGACGGAACGTCGCCGCATCGCGCACGGCGATGTCGGCCAGGACCTTCCGATCGAGCGCCACGCCGTTGGCCTTGAGGCCCGTCATGAGCTTGGCGTAGGTGAGCCCGTTCTGGCGTGCTGCCGCATTGAGGCGCACGATCCACAGGGCCCGCATCTGGCGCTTCCGCTGCTTGCGCCCCTGGTAGCTGTAGGCGAGCGCGTGCAGCAGGGCCTCGCGGGCGGGCTTGACGAGCTTGTGGCGCGTACCGCGCCGGCCCTCCGCGTCCTGCAGGAGTCGCTTGTGGCGGCGGTGGGCGGTGACGCCGCGCTTGACGCGTGCCATGTGCGGTGGGGCCTCCTAGAGGTAGGGCAGCAGGCGCCGGATCTGCTCGGCGTGTGCCGGGCCGAGGAGGGCCTTGCCAGCGTAGCGGCGGGTGCGCCGCGAGGGCTTGATGTCGAGGTGGTGGCCGCGCCAGGCCTTCACCCGCACGACCTTGCCGCTGCCGGTCACCCCGAAACGCTTCTGGGCGGCCTTGTGGCTCTTCATCTTCGGCACGTCAATGATCTCCTGCCGGTTGGGCGGCGGGGGCGGCGGCGCGGGGCCTGGGAGCCGCCGGCGCCGCTGCCGCGGCGGGCGCAGCTGCGACTGCGCCGTCGACTTGCTGTTGCTGGGTCGGGCTCGCGGCCCGCGGCGACGGGCCGTCGTCCGGCGCTTCCGCGTGGCCGGCCGGGGCCTGCACGCGCGGCTTGTGGTTGGAGGTGATCACGATCGACATCGATTTGCCTTCGAGGAGCGGTTGTCGCTCGATCGTGCCGTGCTCCTTGACCTGGTTCGCGAACTTGAGCAGCAGGTCGCGGCCCAGGTACGCGTGGGTGAGCTCGCGACCGCGGAAGCGGCACGAGACCTTGATACGGTCGCCCTCCTCCAGGAACTGGACGGCGCGGCGGACCTTGGTATCGAAGTCGCCAGTGCCGATCTTCGGCGAGAGGCGGATCTCCTTGAAATCGACGGAGCGCTGGTGGCGCCGCGCCTCGCGATCCCGACGGGCCTGCTCGTACTTGAACTGGCCGTAGTCGAGGAAGCGGACGACCGGCGGTGCGGCCAGCGGTGCGACCTCGACGAGGTCGTAGCCTCGCTCCTGCGCGACCCGGAAGGCCTCGGGGGTGGGCATCACCCCGAGCTGCTGCCCCTCCTCGTCCACGACCCGCACCTGCGGGACGCGGATCATCTCGTTGATGCGCAGGTCTTTGCTCAGCTCGTTCCTCGCCGCTGCGGTCTCCGGGTCACCCCGGCGGGAACGGTGCGACCGCCCCGGCCCGGGTTTGCCGGCGGACTATAGCACGCGCTCTCGCGCGGCGGCAACGAACGGACCGGCGCCCGCTAGGCCGGCCCGCGCGAGGCGGCCTCGGCCCCGAGGCGGTCGCCGAGCGCCTGCCAGTCGAGCGTCGCCTGCGGCTCGTCCGGGGGCGCGCCGCGATGCCGCACGGTGGCCGTGCGACCCTCGACCTCACGATCGCCGAGCACGAGCATGTAGGGCACCTTCTGCTCCTGTGCGAGCCGGATCTTGTTCTGCATGCGGTTGCCCGAGTCGTCCACCTCGACGCGCAGGGCGCGCCCGGTGAGCAGCGCCGCGAGCTCGCGAGCAGCGGGCACGTGGCGATCCGCGATGGGGATGAGCACCGCCTGGACCGGCGCGAGCCACATGGGGAAGGCGCCCGCGAAGTGCTCGGTGATGACGCCGATGAAGCGCTCGAACGACCCGTACACCGCACGGTGGATGGCGATGGGGCGCTGCGGCCGGCCCTGCTCGTCGATGTAGTGCAGGTCGAAGCGCTCCGGCAGCATCACCAGGTCGGCCTGGATGGTGGCCATCTGCCACTCGCGGCCCAGGGCGTCGTCCACGTACAGGTCGATCTTCGGCGCGTAGAACGTGCCGTCGCCCGGCTTGACGCGGTACTCGACGCCGGCGCGCTTGAGGGCGTCCTCGATGAGCGCCTCGGCCCGGGCCCACAGTGCCGGGTCGCCGAGGGCCTTCTCCGGCTTCGTGGCGAACGTGTAGCGCGGGGTCATGCCCACCCAGCTCCAGGCCTCGCGCGTCATCTCGAAGAGGCTCGCCAGCTCGTCCGCGAGCTGATCGGGGCGAACGTAGATGTGGGCGTCGTCCTGGATGAACTGGCGTACGCGCGTGAGCCCGGACAGCGTGCCCGAGAGTTCGTTGCGATGCAGGCGCCCGTACTCCGCGTATCGCAGCGGCAGGTCACGGTAGGAACGGACCCGGCTGCGGTAGATGAACGTGCTCTCGGGGCAGTTCATGGGCTTGAGCGAGAAGGTCTGGCCCTCCGCCTCGAGCAGGAACATGGTGTCCGCGTAGAGCGGCAGGTGCCCCGACTGGAGCCACAGCTTCTCGTGCACCAGGATCGGCGTGCTCACCTCCAGGTACCCGTAGCGAGCCTGCAGCTCGCGCATGGCGTCCTCGAGCGTGCGCCACAGTCGCTGGCCCTTGGGGTGCCAGAAGGCCGAGCCGGGGCTCACGTCGTGGAAGCTGAACAGGTCGAGCTGGACGCCCAGGCGGCGGTGGTCGCGCTTGCGCGCCTCCTCGCGCCGCCACAGGTAGCGGTCGAGCTCCTCCTGGGTCGCCCAGACCGTGCCGTAGATGCGCTGGAGCATCGGCCGGTGCTCGTCGCCGCGCCAGTAGGCGCCGGCCACGCTGAGCAGCTTGACGGGTCCGATCCGGCCGGTGGAGGCCACGTGCGGCCCTCGGCAGAGGTCGATGAACTCGCCGTGCTGGTAGGTCGACACGGGTGGGTGGGGCTGGCCGGCGGCATCCGCAGCTCGAGCCAGGTCGTCGAGGATCTCGACCTTGTAGGGCTGGCCGCGTTCCTCGAAGAAGGCGCGGCCCGCGTGCGGCGACAGCTCCGCGCGCACGAACGGTCGGTCGGCCGCGATGGACGCCGCCATGCGCGCCTCGATCGCCGTGAGGTCGTCTGGCGTGAGGGAGCGGGGCAGCTCGAAGTCGTAGTAGAAGCCGTCCTGGATCGCCGGCCCGATGCCCAGCCTGGCGTCCGGGAACAGCTCCAGCACGGCTTCGGCCATCACGTGGGCAGCGGAGTGGCGCATCGGGTCGAGCTCGTCGCCGGCTCCGGCGTCGAGCAGCTCCTCGGCCGATCCGCGCGTCGGGGCGCTGAGCATCTCCTCCGACGCTTCCTGTGCGTCCGGCGGTCCGCTCGCCGCCGCCACTCCCTGTTGCTCGCTCATCACGTCCTCCCGGAGAATCAGGAGACCCCTCGTCCACCGACAGGACGAGAGGTCCGACCTCCCGCGGTTCCACCCGCCTTCGCCGCCCCGGTCGCTCGATCGAGGTATGGCGCACTCGTGGTCGCGCTAACGGGCGACGCCCGGGCCGGTTCACCGACCGCTCGCGGGTGGTGGCGATTCGAGCCGGAGGTCCGCCCGGGCTTGCAGCCGTGACCCGGGCTCTCTGGGGCTCCGCTCGACCGTCGCGTCCCGCTCGACGCGTTTGCTATTGGCTGGTGGGCGACACTGGACTCGAACCAGTGACCTCTTGCATGTCAAGCAAGTGCTCTAACCAGCTGAGCTAGCCGCCCTCGCAGGGCCGGATGATACCCCAGCGCCCGGCCTCCAACGCCCGTGCCTTCCTGAGGGCGGCCCGCGAGGACCGCCCGGGGCGCTCAAGAGTTTCGCCAGACGCTCCAGATTCGGCTCGGGGCGCTCCAGGTTCTCCCGGCTGGCAACCGGGGTGCTGGCGGGCGTGCCGGAACCCTCGCAGCTCGACCTTGCAGCAACCCGGATGCTGCCGGACGCAGGCTCCCGCACGCGTGTCCTCGACCGACCCGTCGAGCAGCACGGGGATCGCTAAGCGCCTGATGCTCGGGGATCGCCCGCCATCTCGCGGAGCGGTCGACGGGGGGCCTCGAGCTGATCGAACGGGTCGAGCTGCAGGCGGTGCCCGTCGGGCTCGGGCGAATCCCGCAGAATCCCCGCCATGCCGGAGCGATTCGACGTGGCGATCGTTGGGGGCGG
>DATHCS010000374.1:0-7174 GCA_035319405.1 Candidatus Dormiibacterota bacterium
CGACTGCGCTGCCTGCGCATCAACGCGCGCGGTGATCGACGGTACCGGCTCGAGGACCTCGATGCGTTCCTCGAGGGCGCGGCTCGGGGGCCGCAGGCCGGGATGCCGATGGCCCCGATCGCACGGCCGCACACGGCTCAACCGATCGGCGAGCCCGACGCGGCGGGGCTCGATCGGCTCGACGGCGGGCCGAGAGCCGCGCCCGACGAGCTGTCGGTCGAGCACGCAGCCCCCGAACGACGGGACGTCGAGCTGCAGGTGCTGGCTGCGATCTCGCGCCAGACGGCGCGCGTGACCGACCTGGACGCGACGCTCGCCGCGATCGTCCGCATCCTGCGCGAGGCGCTCGGCTTCCGGATGGCTGCCATCGCCGAGCTGCGCGACGACCTGCTGTGGCTGCGCGTCGCGGCGGGCCTGGACGTGACCCGCTATCCGCCGATCCGGCGGGACCAGGGGCTTTCAGGCGCCAGCCTGATCGAGGGCCGCCCGATCTTCGTGGCCGATGTGCGTCGCGACCCGCGCTACGTGTCCAACCTGCCCGACGTGCGGGCCGAGATCGCCGTGCCGGTCTTCGTCGGCGAGGAGCCGTGGGGCGTGCTCCTCGCGGCCGACGATCGACCGGACACGCTCAGCGAACACGACGTCAGGCTGCTGGAGGCCGTGGCCGACCAGATCGCCGTGGCCGCTCACAGCGAGCGCCTGATCGGACGCATCCGGCGCCAGCTGGAGCAGGCCGAAGCGCTGCGCCGTATCAGCGCCGACATCACCTCGAAGCTGGAACTGCCGGACATCATGGGCGACCTCATCGACCACGCCACGCTGCTCTTCGGGGCGGACCGGGCCGCTGTCTACCTGCGCCAGGCGGACGGCTCGTTCACCAGCGCGGCATCGCACGGCTTGTCCGAACGCTACCTGGAGGCGGTTCGCCCCTTCCCGACGCCATCGCTCGCGTCGGCCGTGCTCGAGCAGGGCCATGCGCTGGCCTCGACCGACTACGCGCACGACCCTCGGGGAGCCGGCGTCCGCGCGGCCGTCATCCAGGAGGGCTTCGACACGGTGGCCATGGCGCCCCTGCTGGCCGGCGATGAGGTGCTGGGCGTGCTGGCCCTCTACCAGGACCGCGCGCGGACGTGGACGGAGGCCGACCTGGACGCCCTGGACGCCCTGGCGGCCCAGGCCAGCATCGCCATCGCCAACGCCCGCGACTACGCGCGGACCGCCACCTGGGCGGCGCAGCTCCAGTCCATCCAGCAGCTCGGTTCGCGCCTGGCCCGATTGAGCAACGTGCGTGAGATCGGGCAGGCCATCTGCGGTGAGCTCAACCAGCTGATCGACTACCACAACGTCCGCGTCTACACGGTCGTCGGCAACGACCTGGAGCCGATCGCGTTCCACGGCGAGATCGGGGAGTACCTGGACGAGGTGGCGGAGCAGCTCCGTCTCCGCGTCGGACAGGGCATCACCGGGTGGGTCGCCCAGCACGGCGTGGCGCAGTACCTGCCGGACGCGAACGCCGACCCACGAACGCAGACCATCCCTGGTACCGAGGAGGACCTCGACGAGTCACTGCTCGTGGCGCCCATGACCTACGAAGACCGCGTGCTGGGCACGATCGTGCTCTCCAAGCTCGGGCTGAACCAGTTCAGCCAGGATGACCTGCGCCTGCTGGAGATCTACGGCACGCTGGCCGCCCAGGCGATCAGCAACGCCCTTGCCACGGAGCGGCTGCACGCCCAGTCGGAGGCGCTCGAACGACGCGTACGCAGCCAGCAGGAGCTGCTGGTCATGACCGAGGCGATCCTCGCCACACTCGACCCTACGACCGTGCTGGAGATGGTGGCCGACCGGATCGGCGCCCTCGTGGCGGTGGACAACATCGCCATCGACCTGCACGATCCGGAGGCAGGCCTGCTGCGCTCGGTGATCGCGCGCGGCGTCGACGCGGAGGGGTACCGGACGCGACGCCTCCGCGACGACGAGGGCGTCGCGGGCTGGGTGCTCCACCACGGCGAGGCCCAGCTCGTGCCCGATGAGCTGAGCGATCCGCGGGTCGCCCACTTCCCCAGCGGACCCGAATCCGGCTCGCTGGTCGTCGTCCCGCTCCGCGGACGCGACCGCATCACCGGGGTGATGACGATCGAGCGGCTGGGCGCGGGACGGGCCTTCAGCGATGACGAGTTCGAGCTCATCCAGCTCTTCGCGGCGCAGGCCTCGATCGCGCTGCAGAACGCGGAGGCGCATCGGGCGGTGACCGTGCGCGCCCAAACCGACGGCCTGACCGGCTTGCGCAACCACACCACGTTCCAGGAGGACCTCGCTCGGGCCACCGCCCATGGCGAACGCTTCAGCCTGCTGATGCTGGATCTCGACGACTTCAAGAGCTACAACGACACGCACGGCCACCAGGCGGGCGACGAGTTCCTGCGTCGGACCGCGGCGGCCATCAGCGCCGCCTGCCGCGACAGCGACCGGGTCTACCGCTACGGCGGCGACGAGTTCACGATCCTGCTGCCGGGCACGGACACGCCCGGTGCCCTCGCCGTGGCCAACAAGGTGCGCGCCGCCGTGCGGCGCACCGATGTGCCGCGCGTGGCCGAGCGGCGGCACCCGATCACCTGTTCGGTCGGGCTGGCCACCTTCCCCGATGACGGTCCCGAGGCGACCGCAGTCCTCTTCGCCGCCGACCGCGCCTGCTACCTGTCCAAGCGGTCCGGCCGCGATCTCGTTTCGACGGCGGCCGACGGTGCGCGCCTGGCGGCGAGCTTCCTGCCCAGCGCCCCGACACCCGTGGATACCCCATCCACCGAGGGCGATCCCGCGACGTCGGAGGCCTGATCGGCCCGCTCCGCGGCGGTCCGGCCGCCGGCGCACCGTGCCGTACCATCCCCGCGTGCCCTCGCCGACGGAGATCGCCGCTTCCCGCCCCTCCGTGCCGCCGCGCATCGTGGTCACCCTGCAGGCACCCGAGCGCGCCGCCGACCCGGACCTGGCGCGGCGCAAGAACGCGCGCTACCTGGACGAGCTGGCCGCGGCCGGCGGCGCAGCGATGCCGCTCGACGAGACCAGCGACGCGGCGACGCGGCGGGCCGCCTTCGAGGCCATGCAGGGCCTGCTGCTGACGGGCGGCGCCGACCTCCATCCTGATCGCTACGGCCAGGCCGTCGACGGCACCCGCGAGATCGAACCGGGGCGCGACGAGCTAGAGGCGACTGCCTTCGCCGCGGCCCGTGAGCGCGGCCTGCCGGTGCTGGGCATCTGCCGCGGCTTCCAGGCCATCAACGTCTTCATGGGCGGCCAGCTCCTGCAGCACGTCGAGGAGCACGTCAGCCCGCCCTACCTCTCGGGGCCAGCCAGGCGCCACCCGCTGCTGCTGCGACCGGCGACCCGCCTGGCCCGCATCCTCCGTCCGAGCGACCCAAACGGCGGCGTCCTGTCCGTCAACACCTACCACCACCAGGCGGTGCGTCGCGAGGACCTCGCGCCGGGCCTCGTGGAGGCGGGCTACAGCCGCAGCCCGGCCGGCGACCTGGTGGAGGCCTTCGAGGCGGTCGACCGCGACGCGTTCATCGTCGGCGTGCAGTGCCATCCCGAGCGCGTCGAGTCCACGCCGGCCGAGTTCGCCCGCTTGTGGCGAGTCTTCGTGGACGCGTGCCACGGCGCGGCCAGGGCCCAGCCCGCCACGAGCCGCCGCGCCCCCTGACCGGCTCCGCCGGCGTCGAGGCCTAGAGCCGACCGGCCTCGACGATCCGCTGGAGGAACTGCCGGGTGCGTTCCTCCCGTGGGGCGCCGAACAGCTGCTCGGGCGGGCCCTCCTCGAGGATGCGGCCGCCATCGAGGAAGCAGACGCGGTTGGCGATGTCGCGCGCGAAGCCCATCTCGTGGGTGGCGATGACCATCGTCATGCCCGCCGCGGCCAGCTCGCGGATGACGTTGAGGACCTCCGCCACGAGCTCCGGATCGAGCGCGCTGGTGATCTCGTCGAGCAGCATCAGCTGCGGTTGCATGGCCAGCGCTCGCACGATGGCCACCCGCTGCTGCTGGCCGCCCGAGAGGCGATCGGGGAACTCGCGGGCCTTGTCGGCCAGCCCGAAGCGCTCGAGGAGCTCGAGGGCGCGGCGCTCGGCCTCCGGGGCGCGCACCCGCAGCACCTTCCGGGGCGCGAGGGTGACGTTGTCCAGCACGCGCATGTGGGGGAAGAGGTTGAAGGCCTGGAAGACGATGCCGATTCGACGCCGGACCTCGTCGACCCTGACGCCGATCGCGGTGATCTCGGTCCCCTCGACCACCACCCGGCCGGCATCCAGCGGCTCGAGCAGGTCGATGCAGCGCAACAGGGTCGACTTGCCGGAGCCGCTCGCCCCGATGAGACAGACGACCTCGTGGTCTGCGACCACCAGGTCGATGCCGCGCAGCACCTCGAGGCGGCCGAAGGACTTGTGCAGGCCCTCGACGCGCAGGGCGGGGGGCTGGCTCACGTGGCGGTCGCCAGCTGGCGACGGCGATCCCGCGCCACGAGCCAGTCGGTGAAGCGCGCCAGCGGGACGGTGATCACCACGAAGATCAGGGCGGCCCCCACGTAGGGCGTGAAGTTGAAGGTGGCGGCCTCGTCGATCTGGGCCTGGCGGAACACCTCCACGACCCCGATGACCGACACCAGTGCCGTGTCCTTCTGCAGGCCGATGAAGTCGTTGAGGAGCGGTGGGATCACCCGCCGCACGGCCTGCGGGATGACCACGTAGCGCAGCGCCTGCAGCCGCGACAGGCCGAGCGAGCGCGCCGCGGCTTCCTGGCTGGGATGCACCGACTGGATGCCCGCCCGATAGACCTCGGAAACGTAGGCGGAGTAGAGCAGCACCAGGGCGATCACCCCCCAGATGAAGGGGTCGCTGGGAATGCCCGGGATGCCCAGGGCCGGCATGCCGAAGCCGAGCAGCGCGATCACCAGGATGCCCGGCACGGCCCGGAAGAGGTCGGCATAGACGACGGCGAAGAGGCGGGCCGGGAAGAAGGCGGGCCCGGGCAGCAGCCGCAGCACGGCCACCACGAGCGCCAGCGGCAGGATCAGCAGCTCGGCGATCAGGAACAGCTGGATGTTGACGACGAAGGCCTGGGCGAGCTCGGGCAGCGAGTCGGCCAGCACCTGACCGTCGAAGAAGGCCTGCTGGACGGCCGGCCAGTTGGGCGCGTTGACGATGACCAGGCCCAGGGCCCCGAAGACGACGACGGCGCTGCCGAGCGCGATGAGGTTCGTCCGCAGCGCCGACCGGCCGGAGCCGCCGCCCAGCAGGCGCGACGAGCGGTCGCCGCGCAGCGGATCACCCAGCGGCGGCACGCCCTGGGCCAGGTCGCCGCTCATCGGATCGCGCCGGTCGGGCGCGTCAGATCAGGGCTGCAGTTCGGGGGCGCTGCCCTGGCTGACGATCCACTCCTGGTTGAGCTGGTCGAGCGTGCCGTCGTCCCGCAGCGCGCCGATCGCGTCGTTGACGCAGGCCACCAGCGGATTGCCCTTCTGGAAGACGGCCCCGAAGTACTCCTGCGTGCCGGCCGTCGGCAGTGAGCCAACGATGGTGCCCCCGGTCAGCTGCGCGTCGCGCATGTAGAAGGCCGTGGGCAGGTCGACCACGATGCCGTCGATCTGCTTGGCCTGCAGGCCCTTCACGGCGGCATCGTTGGTGTCGTAGACGCGCGGCTTCGCGGTCGGCTGGATGGTGTCGGTGATGTAGGCGTAGCTCGTCGTCCCGACGGCCGCGCCCAGCCGGAAGGCCTTCAGGTCGGCCACCGACTTGGCGTTGGCGATGGCGTTGGTCTTGAGCGCCACGACCGCCTGGTTGACGTCGTAGTAGCTGTCGCTGAAGTCCATCACCTTCGCGCGCTCCGCGCTGTATGAGACCTGGTTCACGTCGAAATCGAAGGTCTTCGCGCCGGGCTGGATCAGGTTGTTGAAGGGCACGTAGACCCAGGTCACCTGGTCGTCGGTGAGGCCGAGCTGCTCGGCCAGCGCGTAGACGAAGGCGCTCTCGTAGCCCTTCTGGCTGTACGGGTCGCTGATCTTCCAGGGCGCCTTCTCATCGCCGCCGTACCACGGCGGATAGGCCGGGTTGTCCGTGCCGACGGTCAGCTTGCCCGCGGCGACGAGCTTGAGGTTCTCGGGAGCGCAGGCCTCCGGGCTGGCCGAGGCCGAAGCCGACGACGAGCTCGTCGCGCCCGGCGTGCCGGTCGGCTCGTTGGTGGGAGTGGCCGATGCGCCTGCGCTACACGCGGCGACGAGCACCCCGACCGCCAGCAGGGATCCCAACCGTGTCATCCGCGTGCGCATCTGGACCTCCTCCGCTCGGTGCTCCTCCACCGCGGCGTGCAGTGTACCCCGGGAGCCGCCTCAGCCCCGACGAACGGTGAGCGAGACGTCCTCGGCCAGCCCCAGCCGCTCCGCCGCCGAGCCCTGGTTGACGGCCAGGCAGAGCCGGCCGTAGGAGTCCTCGTAGAGCAGCGGCTCGCCGGGGGTCACCTGCCCGAAGGTGCGCGCCCAGGCGATGCGCCGCGAGACCGGCCGCGTGCCGCCCGGGTCGGCCCAGGCGATTTCCAGCGCCGCGCCCCAGCGCAGCGGGCCGCAGGCGGCGACGAGGTCGCGGGTGAGGGCGCCGAGCTTGACGTTGCCGAACGTGTCGACGTAGATGACCGAGGCGCGCAGCTCCCCGTCGTCGATCGCGGGCACGGGCCAGGCCAGCCGCACCAGCTCCTCGGTTGGGACGACCCGACCCACATCCTCGAAGGGCACGCCACAGGCCAGGTGGGCGGCGGCGGGAGCGAAGACGTCGCGCCCGTGGAAGGACCTGGACACCGGTTCGAGGCGGTAGCGCGCCGCGGTCAGCTCGCGCGCCTCGGCCAGCCCGCCGAGCCGTTCGTCGGCGACCGGAAGCAGGAGGCCGTTGTCAGGGCCGACGAGGAGGTCGCCGCGACCGGTGCGCACCGCCAGGGGCCGGCGCGCGGTCCCCACCCCGGGGTCCACGACGGCCACGTGCACGCCGACCGGCAGGTACGGCAGCGCGCACCAAAGGAGCAGGGCGCCGTCGCGCACCCGGTACTTCGCCACCTCGTGCGAGATGTCGAGTACCTCAGCCCCCGGGCAGATGCCCAGGATCACGCCCCGCATGATGGCCGCCGAGGGATCGCGGGC
>DATHCS010000375.1:0-3107 GCA_035319405.1 Candidatus Dormiibacterota bacterium
GGCGCCGTGCCGATCGCCTCGGGCCTGCCCCTGGTCGCGACGCTGCTCGACCTCGCGCCGTGGGAGCTGCCGGAGATCTACGCCGCGAGCCCCGCCGCGCGCTTCGGTCATCGCCTGCGGGCCCGTGTGCTGCGTGACGCCACGCGGCTCATCGTCACGTCGCAGGCCGTCGCCGAGAGCGCTCGTCGGCGCATCCACATCCGACCAGAGCGCATCGCGGTGGTGCCCCTCGCCGCGGACGCGGCCTTCTCCGCCGAGGCCGCTCGCCCGGGTCGCGTGGCGGAACTGCGGGCCCGCTTCGGGCTGCCCGAGCGCTATCTCGTCTTCGCCGGCCGCTACGACGCGCGCAAGGACCTCGGCACGCTGTTCAGCGCGCTGGCGGCGCTGCGCGAGGCGGCGCCGGACACGCCGCGCGAGCCGTGGCCGCCGCGCATCGTGCTGGCAGGGGCCCTCGGCGCCGACGCGAGCGATACGATCGGCCTGGCGCGCGCCGCCGAGCGGCGAGGGGTGGCCGATCTGGTGCGCCAGATCCCGCGCCTGGAACCGGCCGAGCTCGCCGCGCTCGAGGCCGGCGCTCGGGCCTTCGTGTTCCCCGCCGTGAGCGAGGGCACGGGCCTCGTCGTCCAGGAGGCGCTCGCGGTCGGCACGCCGGTCGTGGCCTCCCGCGTCGGCCCCTTGCCCGAGCTGGTCGGCGCCGCCGGGATCCTCGTCGAGCCGCGCGATCCCGATCGGCTGGCGGCCGCGCTGCGCGTGGTGTGGGGCGGTGGGCGAGTGCACGCCCAGCTCGAGCGCGCGGCGGAGGCCGTCGCGGCCGGCCCGCGGCGCACCTGGGCCGACGTGGCGCAAGAGACGCGCGCCGTCTACGCAGCAGCGGCAGGCGCGCCGCCGCCGCCCTAGGGCCGGTCGGTGGGCCCGGCCGCATGGGCCCGGCTCACTCCGCGTTGGCCACGCCGGGGGGCCGCGGCACGACCTTGCCGATCGTCCAGGTGACGGCAAGGCTCGTCTGCACGACCTGCACGAAGGTCTGCCCGCGGACGAGCGGCACCGGCTGACCCTTGAGCGGCCCGGAGGCGTAGGTCAGGAGCGTCGGCGCCGCGTCGCTGGCCTTCGACCAGCGCGCCCGAATGAGCTGGCCGTTGTTGAAGACCAGCGCGTCGCCCGAGCCGGTGTACTGCACCTCGAGGCGGTGCTTCTTCTGGTTGGTGCCAGCGGACGGCGTGTTGGCGAGGGCGCCGATGCGCATGCGCAGGATCACCACGTTGGCCGGTGCGATCGCCTGCTTGGTCCCCGCATCGGTCTGGACCTTCTGGCCGGTGACCGCGCGGCGGTAGCGGTTGGTGAAGGGGTCGTAGGTGTAGCTGATGCGGTTGTACGGATAGGGCACCACGATCGTGCCGCCGGTGGGTCGCGCGGCGTACGCGGCGTCATCCTCGAACGTCCAGGCCGCCTGCGTCATGGGCGCCGTGGCCCCCACCCGCTTGGCCAGCGCCTGCAGCTTGGCCCCCGAGGTGTACACGTTGTGGGGGGCAAAGCGCGTCGTGATCCGCCACAGGTAACCGGCCTTGCCGCCCCAGCGGAACTCGTCGGCGTCGTAGACCAGGCGTCCGGTGACCTGGCGCAGGTAGGCCAGGGCGTTGGGAGCGCCGCCCACGTGCACATAGAGGGCGCGGTACTCCGCCGCCCAGGCGATGAAGTAGAGGCGCGAGCTGCGCACCGGCCCGATGGCCGGCGGATCCTGCGTCTGGAAGATCGCCATGTAGCGCGGGATGCCGCCCTCGGCCGGTGCCTGGTAGACGATGTCGGCGCTGGCCAGTCCCGACTGTGGGCGGGCTGCCGCCTGGTCGTCGATCATGACCGCGACCGGATGCCGCGTCGCCAGCGCCGCCTGGCTCGCCGGCAGCCAGATGCCGCTGGTCGTGGCGGCCACGGGCGGCGGGCTGGGCGTGGGTGTCGGAGCGGGGCTGGCGGTCGGGCTGGGGGTGGGACTGTCGGTCGGCGTGGCCGAGGCCGTCGCGCTGGCGGTGGCGGTGCCGACCAGGGCGGTGGGTCCGGTCGCGGTGCCGCCCTGGCTGCCGGCGACCCAGACCAGTCCGGCCGCGACGAGCACGACGACCAATGCCACCGCGAGCAGGGGCACCATGCGCCCCAGGCGGTCGCGACCCCCGAGCCGATCGATCATGTGGCCCCCGTGCGCCTGATTCCGTTGCTGGGCGCCGGCATGGTACCAGCGCATGGCCGCTGACCCTCGCCTCGGGGCCAGCACCCCCGAATGGACGGGGCTCCACCGCGAGGTGCGTCGGGACGTGTGGCCTCGCAGCGCACGACGTTCGGCCGATGGCGACGGCGCGGGCCCCGCGGTAGGCTAAGTTCCCCACACGAGGACGTCGCCATGACCGATGAGATCGTGAGCGGGCAGCCCACCGGCGAGCCCGTCCCCAACCTGGCCACCGCGGAGACCCAGGCGGTCGTCGAGGCCGTGGTCGAGGCCGAAGCGACGGAAGGCGCGGCGCGCCGCCGCCGCCCGCGCCCGGCCGACGAGTCGCTCGGCGCAACAGCGGCGTCCGATGACGGCCAGCCCGTGCAGGCCGAGCCCGCCGAGCCTCCCGCATCGGGTGCCGTGCCGGTGATGGCGGAGTCGGTCTCGATCACCCAGGGTGGCCTGGGCGAAGCCAGCGCGGAGCGCATCGAGGTCAGCCAGGGCGGGATCGGCCGCGCGGACGCGGCCACGATCTCGATCCGCCAGGGTGCCGTCGGCCTGGCCCGCGGCGGTCAGCTGCGGGCGGAGATGGCGGTCGTGGGCGCGGCCCTCGCGGAGCGCCTCGAGCTGCACCAGAGCTATACGCGCTTCGTGCTCGCGCGAGAGAACGTTCGGCTGGAACAGAGCGGGGCGTTCAACCTCATCGCGCGGGACGTCGAGGTCGGGCCACACTCCGGCGTGGTGTTCCTGGTCGCCAAGGACGTGCACGGCGACGTGCACCCGGCCTTCGACTGGCGCGGAGCGGTCGCCTTCGGGATCGCCTTCGGCGCCGCGGCGGCCCTCGTCCGCGCCGTGCTCCGCCGCTAGCCGGTGCCAGCCGGCCGGTCTCGCTCGCCCCTTCGGGTACACT
>DATHCS010000376.1:0-10847 GCA_035319405.1 Candidatus Dormiibacterota bacterium
CAACAAGCCCAGTTACCTCTCCAAGGACGGCCTGGCGAAGCTGCGCGAGGAGCTCGAGGAGCTGCGCAACGTGCGCCGGCCGGAGATCGCGGCGCGCATCTCGGACGCCAAGGAGCACGGCGACCTGACCGAGAACGCCGAGTACGAGGACGCCAAGAACGAGCAGGCCTTCGTGGAGGGGCGGATCCAGTCGCTCGAGGCGCTCATCAAGAACGCCATCCTGATCGACGAGAACCACTCCACCGACCACGTCCAGATCGGCTCGACGGTGGAGATCGAGTCGACCGAGGGGCGCGAGCGCTACATGATCGTGGGCTCGGCGGAGGCATCGCCGCGGGACGGCCGCATCTCCAACGAGTCGCCGGTCGGTCGCGCCCTGATCGGGCGCCGCAAGGGCGACAAGGTCGTGATCGCCGTCCCCGATGGCGACTCGACCTATACCATCGTCGGCATCAGCTGATCGCCGCCCGGCCGGCCTGACGCCGGCCCCCCAGCGAGGTTCGCGCGGATGTACTGGGCCGACGAGCTGGCGGCCGCCGCGAGCGGACCCCAGGTCGTCAACGACTCGAAGACCCCCTCCGGCACCGTGCACGTCGGCAGCCTGCGTGGCGTCGTGCTGCACGACGCGATCCGCCGTGCGCTGCTGGACCGGGACGTGCCCGTGACCTTCCGCTACGGCGTCGAAGATCTGGACCCCATGGACGCCCAGGCGTTGCTGACCCCCGACGCGGTCGAGAGGTACATGGGCGTGCCCCTGAGTCGGGTGCCCGCGCCCGAGGGCAGCGGAGCCGCGAACTACGCCCGCCATTTCGTGGGGCTCTTCCTGGGTACGTTCGAGGGGCTGGGCATCCGCCCCGAGCTGTACTGGATGAGCGAGCAGTACGCCTCGGGCGCGATGGACCCCTACATCGCCAGGGCGCTCGACCGGGCCGACGTGATCCGCGAGATCTATCGCACCGTGAGCACCGTCGAGCATCCCGCCCACTGGCTGCCCATCAGCGTCATCTGCGAGAACTGCGGCCGCAGCGGCACCACGATCGCCAGCGACTGGGACGGCCGGGACGTCGCGTACGAGTGCCGTGCCGACCTCGTCGCGTGGGCCACGGGCTGTGGCTTCAAGGGCCGCATCTCGCCGTTCGGGGGCCGGGCCAAGTTGGTCTGGAACGTCGACTGGGCCGCTCGCTGGGGCCTGGTCGGCGCGACCATCGAGGGCTGCGGCAAGGACCTCGCCACGAAGGGCGGCTCGCGCGACCGGGCGGACGCCATCAGCCGCCTCGTCTTCGAGCGCGAGCCGCCCGTCAACGTGCCCTACGAGTTCCTGACCATCGGCGGCAAGAAGATGAGCACCAGCAAGGGCAGCGGCGCCGCGGCGCACGAGATCGCCGCGCTGCTGCCGTCCGAGCTGGTGCGCTTCCTGTTCCTGCGCCACCGCCCGCGCCGCCACCTCGAGTTCGACCCGGAGGGCGACACGGTGCCCGGGCTCTTCGACGAGTTCGACCGCATCGCCGACGCGGCGGCGGGTCGAGAGGTCCGGGGCGAGCTGCCGCCCGATCCCGAGCGCATCTTTCGCATGAGCCTGGTGGAGCCGGACGTCGACGTGGACGCGGCGGCGCGCCGGTTCCGACCCGCCTTCCGCCACCTCGCGGTGCTGGTGCAGGTGCCGGGCGTGGACCTCGAGGCGCGCCTGGAGGCGGAGAAGGGCGAGCCCCTCGACCAGGTGGAGCGGACCCTCGCCGCCCAGCGGGTCGCCGTGGCGCGGGCCTGGCTGCGCGACTTCGCGCCGGAACGCTACCGACTTGCCGTGCGCGGGGCCCTGCCCGCCGAGGCCCACCGTCTCGGCGACGACCAGCGGGTCTTCCTCAGCGCGCTGGCGCTGGCCGCCGAGGGCGAGCGGCCCTCCGCCGGTGACGCCTGGCAGGACCTCATCTTCCGCACGGCGCAGGCCGCCGCGCTGCCCTCGGCCCGGGCTTTTGGTGCGCTCTATCTGGCCTTTCTCGGCCGGCCCAACGGGCCCCGCGCGGGGTGGCTCCTGGCGAGCCTGGATCCGGGCTTCGTGGCGGCCCGGCTGCGCGAGGCGGCGGAGGGACGCGAGCCGGCGGCGGTGGGGGAGGGCACGCCATGAGCGTGGGAGTGCAGCGACTGCGCGAGGATGCGGCGCGCTTGCGCCAGGGCGCCCAGGACAAGGGCGAGGACCCGGAGGCCGTGGACCGCGCCGTGGCCCTCGATGTAAAGCGCCGCGAGCTGGCCGCCGAGGGGGACGGCCTTCGCGCACAGCGCAAGCAGCTGAGCGAGGAGATCGCGGCGGGGGTGCGCGGCGGGGCGGATCCTGCGAGCGAGCGGTTCGGCGACCTGCGGGCCCGCTCGGCGGCGCTGGGCCGGCGCATCGACGAGCTCGACGCGGCGCTCGCCGACACGCAGGGTGAGCTCGACGAGCTGCTCCTGCGCATCCCCAACCCGGCCGACCCGGACGTGCCCGTGGGCGGCGAGGAGGCCAACCTCGTGGTGCGCAGCTGGGGCGAGCCGGCCCCCCACGTCCGCCCGGACGGATCGACGGTGCGGCCACACTGGGAGGTGGGCGCGGCGCTCGGGCTGCTCGACCTCGAGGCCGGGGCCAAGGTCACCGGCTCTGGCTTCCCGCTCTACCGGGCGCAGGGTGCCGCGCTGCAGCGCGCCCTCATCGACTTCATGGTGCGCCTGCACGTGCGCGAGCACGGCATGGTCGAGGTGTGGCCGCCAGCGCTCGTCAACACCGCGTCCGCGCGTGGCACGGGGCAGATCCCCGACAAGGAAGACCTGATGTACGTCGTGGGGCGCGACGAGCTGTACCTCGTGCCCACGGCCGAGGTGCCGGTCACCAACATCCACCGCGACGAGATCCTGGAGGCGGAGCAGCTGCCCATCCGCTACGTGGCCTACACGCCCTGCTTCCGCCGCGAGGCGGGCGCCGCGGGCAAGGACACGCGCGGGCTGCTGCGGGTGCACCAGTTCGACAAGGTCGAGATGGTCTGCTTCGAGCGCCCCGCCTCCAGCAACGACGCGCTTGAGTGGCTGACGGGTCGCGCCGAGATCGTGCTGCAGCGCCTCGGCCTGCCCTACCGGGTCAAGCTCATGGCGACGCGGGACATGGGCTTCGTGCAGGCCAAGAAGTACGACCTCGAGGTCTGGGCGCCCGGCGTGGAGCAGTGGCTGGAGGTCAGCTCGATCTCGAACTTCCGCGACTACCAGGCGCGGCGCATGAACATCCGCTGGCGGCCCGAACACGGCGCGAAACCGGAGATCGTGCACACGCTGAACGGCTCGGGCGTGGCCCTGGCCCGCACGGTGGCCGCCATCCTCGAGGTGTACCAGGCACTGGACGGCTCGGTGTCCGTGCCCGAGGTCCTGCGGGACGCGCTCGAGACGGAGCGAATCGGGCAGCCGCCCCGCGGCTAGACTGGTCGCACCATGGCCGACCAACCACCCGATCTCGCCCAGCCGCCGATCCCCGACCAGCCGCCCGCTGCCGAGCCGCCGCCGACCGTCGAGCAGGCTGTCCAACCGGCTGCGCCCGCAGTGCCGCCGCCCGCAGTGCCGCCGCCCGCGCCGGCCTTCGCAGCCCCACCCCCGCCGCCGCTTCCGGTGCAGCCTGCCCCGCCCGGACCACCCGCCGCCCCGCCGCCGTGGGCGCTCCCGCCCGAGCCGACGGGACCCGCCGCGGGCCTGGCCTTCGGTGGAGCGGGCGAGCGCCTGGTGGCTTACATCGTGGACTACCTCCTGATCTTCGCCATCACCGTCCTCTGCCTGCTGACCTTCTTCCTGATCATCACCGTCTTCATCGCCATCGCCGTCTGGTTCGTCTACTTCCCCTACTTCTGGAAGACGCGCGGCCAGACCCCGGGCCTGCGCCTGTTCAACATGTACGTGGTGCGCGACTCGGACGGCGGCAGGATCTCCTGGGGCCAGGCCATCCTGCGCTTCATCGGCTACTGGATCGATGGGCTGGTGTTCTACCTCGGTTTCATCTGGATCTTCATCGACAGCCGGAAGCGCTGCTGGCATGACCTGATCGCCGGCACGGTGGTCGTCAAGCGCATCTGAGGGAGGCCCGAGCCATGACCCTGCCGCCGCTCCCGCCCGAGGGACCGTCCGGCCCGCCGGAGACGCCATCGACGCCCGCTGCCCCGGCGCCCGGCGCGGAGACGCCAGCCGCGCCGCCGCCGGCGACGCCCGGGGCTCCCGCCCCTGCCACCGCCCCGGGCTGGGGTGCGCCGGTCGTGGAGGAGGAGCCGGTGCCGGCGGGCTTTCATCTCGGCGGCTTCTTCATCCGCGTGGCGGCCTACATCGTCGATGCCGTGCTGGTGCTGATCATCCCCTTCGTCCTGGGCACCCTGGCGGGCCTGACGGGCGAGAAGGACCGCACGATCGGCGCCTCCGTCCTGATCGTCGCGGCGCTGATCGCCTACCTCGCCTACTTCCCCTATTTCTGGACGAGGGGCGCCACGCCGGGCATGCGCCTCTTCGGGTTGCGCGTGGTGGATGCCGAGACGATGGACCCGATCAGCGGCGGCCAGGCCGTGCTGCGCCTGATCGGCCTGTGGCTGTCCTTCTTGGTGGTCTACCTGGGCGTGCTGTGGGTGCTCATCGACAACCGCAAGCAGGGCTGGCACGACAAGCTGGCGGGCACCCTGGTCCTACGCCGGGGCTGAGCGTAGAGGTCGATCGCCCCGGCGCGGGGCGGGGCGAGGGCCGCTGCTATCCTCCGCCGCGGAGAGGTGGCCGAGTGGTTGATGGCAGCGGTCTTGAAAACCGCCGGGCGAAAGCCTCGTGGGTTCGAATCCCACCCTCTCCGCCAGTCTCCTCGGGCATGGGCCCGTCCTGAGTGACGCCTGCGGACCCTCGCGTCCTCGCGCTCATCCCCGCCCATGACGAGGGGCCGCGCATCGAGGCCGTGGTGCGCGGCGCGCGCCGGCAGCTGCCCGTGCTCGTCGTCGATGACGGCTCGACGGACGACACGGGCGCGCGGGCGGAGGGCGCGGGCGCGGCCGTCCTCGTCCAGCGGCCCAATCGGGGCAAGGGCGAGGCGTTGCGGGCCGGCTTCCGCTGGGCGATCGCGTCTGGCTATGAGGCCGTGCTGACGCTCGACGGGGACGGGCAGCACGACCCCGCCGAGATCCCCAGCTTCCTCGCCGCCTACCGGGCGGGTGCCCCCGACCTGGTCATCGGGCGGCGCGACTTCGCCCGCATGCCGCTCACCCGGCGGCTCGCCAACAGCGCCAGCCAGCGCGTCTTCTCGTGGGCGGTCGGGCGCTCGATCCCTGACAACCAGTCGGGCTACCGGCTGCTCGGGCGGCGCCTGATGGAGGCGCTCGATGACAGCCGCGAGGCGGGCTTCGAGTTCGAGGTCGAGATGATCACGACCTGCATCCGCCGCGGCTACCGCCTCACCTGGGTGCCCATCCGCACGATCTACGGCGGAGAGCCGAGCCACATCGAGCCCGTGCGCCACGTGAGCCACTTCCTGCGCGTGGCCTGGCAGGCTCGCCGCACGGTCCACCTGCCGCCCGACTGAATCGTCCGGGACCGCCCCCGGCGCGTCAGCGCCCCAGCCGCGCCACCCGGTCGGCGGCCTTGAGGACGCGCCGCGCCGTGGCCGGGGAGACGCGAGAGATGCCCTCCAGGGTGCGTGCCAGCTCCTCCTCGGGCAGTGATCCGAAGAGCCGCAGCAACCGGTCGAGCGTGTCGTCGGAGAGGCGAGCGAGGACGGCGAAGCCGCGGGCAAGCTGCGCGGTTTCGGCGCGCGCCACGAGGGCCACGGCCCGGTCGAACAGGCGCACGAAGCCCTCGAACTCGGTCAGCCACTCCCGAAGCTCCTCGACCTCGCTGCCCGGACCGGTCGTGGCGGCGACCGCCTCCGCCTCGGCGCGGGCGCTCTCGATGAGCGGCAGGATGGGGTCCGTCTCCCGCAGCTTGCGCTGCTCCGCGATGCGCTGGAACCAGACCCAGTGGTCACCCACCTTGGCATATGCCACGGCGCTCGGGCCGCGGCGGCCGACGCGGTGCGGGTCCGGCACGCGTTCGACGAGGCCCCAGTCGACGCACTCCGCGAGGGCCAGGCTCGCGGCACGATGGCTCAGCCCGAGGGCCTCGCGCACCTCGCGCTCGGTCAGGGGGCGGGTGTGGGCCAGGATGTAGCCGTGGACGCGGGCCACGGACGGCGGGATGCCCCAGGCCGCCCCCATCTCGCCCCATGCCTCGGCGAAGCCAAGGCGGATCTGCTCTGCCGTGCGGGCATCGCGGGTCCGCGGCCGGGAGGCGCGGGTGCTGGTCGCGAGTGCGGTCGACGGCGCGCTCATCTTGCTCCCCCACGATAGCAGGATGGCCCGTCGCGAAGGCCGAGCGTGTGGAGCGGGCCGCCCGCGCCCTCGTTGTCCGGGACCGGCCGTCAATCAGGGCAGGGCGAGGTAGCTGCGCACCTGGGCGACCACCGTGTTGGAGACGACCGCCGCGCCGCCGAGGATCACGACCCGCCTGGGCTTCAGGCGGGCCAGCTCCTTCGCCGTCGAGGACGGCAGGCCATTGCCCAAAGTCAGCAGCAGCGGCCCGCCCAGCTGGCCGGCAGCGGCGCCGCCACTCAGCCCGTCCGGGAAGGCGGCGCCCGAGGCGAGGTAGACGACGGGCACGCCGGGGCCGAGCAGGCCCGAGACGGCCGCCGCGGTGGCGTAGCGGTCGGCGCCGGCGAGCCTCGTCACCGTGGCCCCCGGCACGGCGCTGGTGACCGCGTCGGCCACGGCCGGCCCGAGGCTGCCCGTCCCGCCCAGGAGGTAGACCTGCGCCGGCGACAGGCGCTCAAGCTCGGCACGGGTCGCGCCGCTCAGCGCGTTCGACGCGCTGAGCAGCAGCGGCCCGCCGAGGCGCGCTGCGGCAGCGCCACCGGCGAGGCCATCGGGGAAGGTCGTGCCGCTGGCGAGGAAGACGATCGGCGCCCCGCCGGGATAGACCGCCTGCGACAGCGCCGCGGCCGTGCCATAGCGGTCCGGGCCACTGATGCGGGACACGGCGGCCGCGGGGGCCGCGGCCTGGATCTTGGTCAGCACCGCGTCGGCGACGCTGCCGCTACCGCCGAGCACGAGCACGTGCGCCGGCGCCAGCCGCTTCAGCTCGGCCGTCGTCGAGGCGGGCAGACTGTCGTGGTAGGTCAGCAGCAGCGGCCCCCCGAGATGGCCGGCCGCAGCCGAGCCGCCGAGCGCGTCGGCGAACGCCTCGCCGGAGGCCACGACGACCGTGTCCACGCCCGGCTGGTGCAGGTTGAGGGAGACGGCCTGGGCCGTGACGTAGCGGTCGGCGCCGGCCAGCCGCAGGACCCCGAAGGTGGCCGCGATGGCCTCCCAGTAGCCCTTCGCTCCGCGGTCGTATCCGAGGGCCCACATGCCCACGCCCGCCAGGCCGCGCGAAACCGCCAAACCGTACTTCGCCCGCAGCGAGGTGCCGTCGTCGTAGTAGGTCTGCGACCAGGCCTTGGTCGTGGGGTCCTGCTGGGCGAACCAGGCCGACTGCTCGACGAGGTCGTGCTGCACGGTCACCCCCGCCGGCACGCCCGAGCTGGGGAACCAGGCCACCCCGCCGCCGCTCGACGAGCGGAGGGAGTGCAGTGCGCCCGTGGTCGTCGGCCAGCGCATGCCGTAGTAGGGCAGGCCCAGCAGCAGGCGGTTGTGGGGCACGCCCTGCTTGTCGTACTGGCCGAGCGTCCACAGCAGGTCGAGGTCGGTCGAGTTCCCGGTGTAGCGGTCCAGCGGCGAGATCGAGCCGACCGGGCTGCTGCTTGCGCCGCGGTAGTTGTAGCCCATGATGAAGACGCGATCGACGCCGGCGTCGGTCACCTTGCGGGCGATGCCCGAGCCCGAGACGTTGGCGTTCGTGGAGACCGTCACGCGCGCGGCCGGATCCGCCTGGCGCAGCCGCGCGCGCAGGGCCGCCCCGAATGCGCCGTACGGTGCGAAGTCGGCGTTGTACATCGACTCGTAGTCGAGGTTGGCGCCGTCGAGGCCCAGCTGCGAGACCGCGTTGGCCACGTTCGTCACCGCGGCCGCCTGGGCCGTGGCGCTGGCGAGGAAGGCCTGGTTCGCGTTGGCGGTGTCGGGGCTGGGACGCACGGTAAGGTCGACGCGCACGCCGGCCGCGTGGGCGTGCTGCACGACCGTCGAGATGATCGCGGCACGACCGCTGCCGAGCAGCGTGCTCGTGCTCAGCGAGCCGTCGGTGCCGTCGACGTAGACGGCGAAGAGGGCCACGGTCGTCAGCAGGTCGTAGCGCAGGTACGCGTCGACGCCGCTATCGATCTCCCAGTAGGGCAGGAAGCCGTACACCTCGCCGGTCAGGCCTTTGCTGACCTGCGCCGCGGTGAGCGCACGGGGCGTGGCAGCCGCGGCAGGCGTGTAGGCGCCGCTCCCGCCGAGCAGGCTGAGCCCGAGCAGGCACGCCAACACGAGGCGTGTGAGAGGCATGGGGCGGCCGCGGGAGGGGATCGTGACCATGGGACGGCTCCGGTTCGCGGGGGTTCGCAGGATCGCGGGTCAGTGCGGCGGCTCGCTGCCACCCTAACCCGGATGACCCCTCTTCGGCAACCGGCCCTTTCGGTTCGGTCGGATGCGGGACGATGGTGCCCCGCGTTGACACCGCACGGGGCCCCGCCTAGACTTCGCGGCCACAATCGAAGAGCGGCGATGAACGGGACGAGTAGCCCCGACCCTCGGCCCAGAGAACCGGCGGCTGGTGCAAGCCGGTGCGAGGAGGGTGGCGAATGGACCCGCGAGCCCCGGACCGAATGACGGGCCAAGGCCCGCGCCAGTAGGCTCCGGCGCAGGGCGCCAGCGTTATCAGGGCAGCACCGATCGACCAGCTTCGGCCGGTCCGTCGGCCAGAGCGCGGTGACCGCCACGGCGGCGCCGAAGGCGGGTGGCACCGCGGAAGGCACGACCTTTCGTCCCGGAGGACGAGAGGTCGTCTTGATTCCCGGGCCCGAAGGCCCGGCCGACCGGAGGAGCAGCGCCGCCATGTCGACCAGTGACCCGCTCAGCCTTGGCGAGGCCCGCCGCCTGGCGGGCAGCGTCGACACGATCCTGCTGCGGGCCTCGCGTCCGGCCGACCTCGAGACGCCGGTGGGGGCGCTGTTGCGCCTCGACGACGGCGGCCCCTGCTACCTGCTGGAGTCGGTCGAAGGCGGCGAGCGCGTCGGCCGCTACTCCTTCCTGGGCGTGGCCCCGCGGCGCTCGCTGGAGGTGCGCGGCACGACGGCGCGCGTCGTGTCGCGGGCGCTCTCGGAGTCCACCTTCGGCCCGGGCCTGCCATCCAGCAGCGCCGAGGCCGCCGACCCGCTCGAGGCACTGCGGACCTTCAACCCGCGACGGCGCGTGGCCCCCACAGCGGGCATGCCGCGCTTCACGGGCGGAGCGGTCGGGACCCTCGCCTACGACGCGATCAGCAGCTTCGAGCCGAGCGTGATCCAGCCCCGCAAGGACCCGCTGGAGGTGCCCCTGGCGGCCTTCCTGGAGAGCGACCTGGTCCTGGTCTTCGACCACCTCACGCATGAGTTGGCGGCGATCGCCTCGCTGCACACGGAGGCGCCCGACCTCGAGGGCCGGTACCGCATCGCGGAGCAGGCCGTCTTCGAGGCCCTCGAGCGGGCCGGCCGTCCCAGCGCCGCCGAGCTGCGCGGCGCGAACGGCGCACGCGTGGCCGGGGCTGGCGGGCCGGTCGAGCCGGTTGCGCCGCTCGAGATCAGCCTGGGGCGCGAGGCCTACGAGGCCGCGGTCGCCTCGGCCAAGGCCGCCATCGCGTCGGGCGAGGCGATCCAGATCGTGCTGGCCCGGCGCCAGACGATCGGCCTGCCGCGGAGCGCCGATGGCGGTCCGCTGGACGGCCTGGCGCTCTACCGTGCCCTGCGGAGGGTCAACCCCAGCCCGTACCTGTTCTTCGTCCGCACGCCGGCCTTCGAGGTGGTCGGCGCCAGCCCGGAGTTGCTGCTGCGCGTCGAGGGCGACGTGCTCACCACGCATCCCATCGCCGGCACGCGGGCGCGCGGCGGCGACGCCGCCGAGGACGAGCGCATCGCCGAGGAGCTGCAGCGCGATCCCAAGGAGCGGGCGGAGCACGTGATGCTCGTCGACCTCGGCCGTAACGACCTGGGCCGTGTGGCCCAGCCGGGATCGGTGGCCGTGACACGCTACATGGAGGTCGAGCGCTACAGCCACGTGCTGCACCTGGTGAGCCACGTCGAGGCGCGATTGCGTCCGGGGTTGGACGCGCTCGACGCGGTGCGCAGCGTCTTCCCGGCCGGCACGCTGACCGGCGCGCCCAAGGTGCGCGCGATGCAGCTGATCGCCTCGCTCGAAGGGGAGCGGCGCGGGCTGTACGGCGGAGCCTGCGGCTACCTCGGCTACGACGGCAGCCTGGACACGGCCATCACTATCCGCAGCGCCGTGCTCAAGGACGGCCTGATGCACGTGCACGCGGGAGCGGGCATCGTGGCCGGTTCCGTCCCCGAGCGCGAGTTCGAGGAGACCGAGCACAAGGCGGCCGCCATGCGGCGCGCCCTCGAGCTGGCGGCCGAGTCGGCCGGCGCCGTGTCCGGCGGAGCACCCAGCGGCGCCGTCCCGGCGCCTGATCGCGGAGGCGGGCAGACCCTGGCCGGCCCTGGAGGAGCGGGCGCGTGATCCTGGTCATCGACAACTACGACAGCTTCACCTTCAACCTGGTGCAGGCGCTCGAGGTCGCCGGCGCGACGTTGCGGGTGGTGCGCAACGATCGGATCGCCGTGGACGAGCTCGAGCGCCTGGCCGACGAACCGCTGACGGGGATCGTCATCTCGCCCG
>DATHCS010000377.1:0-4689 GCA_035319405.1 Candidatus Dormiibacterota bacterium
TAGGCGCTGGTCGCCATCCGCTCGCCCAGGTCGCGGGCGAGTGCGCGCACGTACGTGCCGGCCGTGCAGCGGACCTCCAGCACCGCCGTGGGCCGATCCGCGTCGTCGTGCCACTCCAGCAGCTCGAGGCGCTCGATGACCACTGCCCGCGGGGCGAGGTCGGGCGCCTGTCCCTCGCGCGCCAGCTCGTACGCCCGCCGCCCCCCGACGTGGACGGCCGAATGAGCGGGCGGGATCTGCTCGATCGGCCCACGGAAGGCGCCCAGGGCCTCGACCAGCGCTTCGCGTGAGGGTGCCGGGCCCTCGGTCGGGGTGAGCTCGCCGTCGAGATCGTCGGTCGTCGAGCGCGCGCCGAAGGCGACCGTGGCGCGGTAGCCCTTCTCGTCGCCCAGGTGGTACTCGACCACCCGCGTGGCGTGCCCGAGGAAGATCGGCAGCACGCCGGAAGCGAACGGGTCGAGCGTGCCCCCGTGGCCGACGCGTTTCACCCCGCTCAGGCGGCGCACCAGCGCGACGACGTCGTGCGAGGTCGGACCGACCGGCTTGTCCACGACGATGACGCCGTCCAGCCCGGCCGGCGGCACGACGGCCATCTCAGCGCGGCGGCAGCGCCGCCACGAGCCGCTGGGCCTCGCGCAGCACGATCGGCCGGGCCTCGGCGAGGGGGAGCGGCACTGTCGCACCCGCCGCCCGTGCGTGTCCGCCACCGCCCCACTGCGCGGCCAGTGACGTGGCGTCCAGACCCCCTTCGCGCGTCCGCAGGCTCAGTCGCGTCTCGGCTCCCGATTCCTTGAGGAGGATCACCAGCTCGGCGCCGGCCGACTGGCTCAGCAGGTCGCTGAGGCCTTCCGCGTCGGCCTGCGTGGCGCCCTCGGCGGCCAGGTCGGCCGCCTCGAGGCTGCTCCACACCAGGCGGCCGTCCAGGGACGCCTCGAGGCGCGCCAGCACTCGTCCGAAGAGCCGGAGCTGGCGGTTGGGCTTGGTTCGATAGAGCGCGCGCGCCGTCTCGTAGAGCGGCGCACCGGCGGCGACCAGCTCCGCTCCCACGCGGAGCGTGCGAGGCGTCGTGTTGGGATGCTGGAAGTTGGCGGTGTCGATCACCAGGCCGGCCACGAGGCTGGCCGCCAGGGCGCCGTCCGCGGCATCCAGCGGCACGCCCAGCCGCGCCGCCAGCAGGGTCGTCATCTCGCAGGTCGCGGCGGCGCCCGGATCGATCCAATCGATGACCCCGAAGCCGCGGTTCGAGCGGTGATGGTCGATGTCGAGGATCGGCACCCGCCCGAAGAGTTCGGCGTGGTCGGTCAGCAGCGGCCCGATCCGCTCCAGCTCCCCGCAGTCGCCCACCACGATCAGGTCGTAGGCCAGGTCGGGATCCGGTGCCTGGCGGAAGCGCTCGATGGCGGGCATGAAGGCGTACATCGGGGGCACCGGGTCGACGCAGACGGCGGTGCCTCGGCCGCCCAGCGCCTCCACGATCAGGAGGTGCGCCAGTGCCGAGCCCAAGGCGTCGGCCTCGGGGTTCTCGTGGCAGACGGTGAGCACGGTGCGGGCCTGACGCAGGCGCGCCTCCACCTCGGACGGGACGGCCGCCAGGTCCGCAGCCGTGAGCGAGGTCAGTCCGGCCGCCGCCATCACGGGCGGTCGCTGCGGGGCGTGAGCGGCGTGGGCAGCGTCTCGCCCGCCGGCCCGGCCTCCGGCTCGTGGCCGGCCTCGAGCTCGTCGAGGATGTGCAGCACACGCGTGCCGCGCTCAACGGCATCGTCGGCCCGCACGTGGAGTTCCGGGATGCGCCGCAGCCGCAGCTCGCCGAGCTGGTGCCGCACGAAGGGCATGGCGTGCGCCAGGGCTCGCAGCGTGGCCCGCCGCTCGTCCGGCTGCCCGATGAGGGAGACCCACACCGTGGCGTGACGGAGGTCGGGGCTCACCTCGACCCGCGTGACGGTCACGAAGCCCACCCGCGGATCGTGGACGTCCCGCGCGATGATCGCGCTGATCTGCTCCTGCAGCAGCGCGTCGAGGCGCGCCACCCGCTCGTTCATGGGGTCGCTCGGGGCAGGTCGGCGCTCAGGCGGAGGCCGCGCGCGACACCGTCTGCTGGGTGAAGCATTCGATGATGTCGCCTTCGGCCAGGTCATGGAAATCGGCCAGCCCGATGCCGCACTCGTAGCCGGTGCCCACCTCGCGCACGTCGTCGCGGAAGCGCCGCAGCGACTCGATGCGGTCGGTGGCAATGAGCTTGCCACCGCGGTATACGCGAGCCCCGCCGCGCACGATGCGGCCGTCCGTCACGTACGAGCCGGCGATCACCGTGGACTTGCCGACGCGGAACAGCTGGCGCACCTCCGCCCGCCCCTCGACCGTCTCCACGAGCTCCGGCTCGAGGAGGCCCTTCAGGGCGGCCTCGATATCGTCGGTGAGCTTGTAGATGATGTCGTAAAGGCGAACGTCGACACCCTCGGCCTCTGCCGCCCGGCGGGCCGTGTCGGCGATGCGGGTGTTGAACCCGACGATGATGGCGTCCGAGGCGGAGGCCAGCAGGACGTCGTTGTCGGTGATGTCGCCGGTGCCCTCGTGGATGATGTTGATGCGCACCTCGTCGGTGGCGATCTGCTCGACCGCGTGGCGGATGGCGCCGAGCGACCCCTGCACGTCGGCCTTGACGATGATGCGCAGTTCCTTCGTCTGGCCGGCCTGGATCTGGCGGTAGAGGTCCTCCAGGGTCGCGCGGCCGATGCCCTCCGGGCGGGCGGCCCCGGCACGGCGGGCCTCGATCATCGTGCGTGCTGTCTTCTCGTCGCCCACTGCCCGCAGGACGTCGCCAGCGGCAGGGACCTCGGCGAGGCCGAGCAGCACCACGGCGGACGACGGGCCGGCCTTGCTGACGCGCTCGCCCTTGCTGTTCTCCATGGCGCGCACGCGGCCGAACGTGTCGCCCACGACCACCACGTCTCCCACGCGCAGCGTGCCCGTCTGGACGAGCACGGTGGCCACCGGGCCACGGCCCTTGTCGAGCTCGGCCTCCACGACGGTCCCGATGGCGGCGCGCTTGGGGTTGGCCGTGAGCTCCTGCAGGTCGGCCACCAGCAGAATCATCTCGAGCAGGTCCTCGATCCCGATGCGCTGCTTGGCGCTCACCGACACGAGCGGCACGTCGCCGCCGTACTCCTCGACGATCAGGCCGTGCTCGGACAGCTCGTTCTTGACGCGGTCCGGGTTGGCGTCGGCCTTGTCGATCTTGTTGAGCGCGACCACGATGGGCACCTTCGCCGCCCGAGCGTGGTCGATGGCCTCGAGCGTCTGCGGCATCACCCCGTCGTCGGCTGCCACGACGAGCACCGCGATGTCGGTCACCTTGGCTCCCCGGGCGCGCATCGCCGTGAAGGCCTCATGGCCGGGCGTGTCGAGGAAGACCACGCGACGGGCGTTCTTGACGACCTCGCTGGCCCCGATGTGCTGGGTGATCCCGCCCCGCTCCCCCGCCGCCACGTCGGTGGCGCGGATCGCGTCGAGCAGGCTCGTCTTGCCGTGGTCCACGTGGCCCATCACGGTCACGATCGGGGCCCGGGGCTGGAGCTTCGAGGGGTCCTCCTCCTCGAAGAGGACCTCCTTGGCGGCCTCCGAGGTCGGGGCCTCGCCGTTCGTCTCAGCGGCTTCGGGGAGCGTCGGCTCGGCGATCTCGTAGCCCAGCTCGCCTGCAACCAGGCTCGCCGTGTCCCGGTCGATGAGCTGGTTGATGGTGGCGAAGATGCCGCTCTTGATGAGCTCGCGAATGACGTCCGCGACGTTCACCCCGAGGAGGTCGGCCAGCTCCTTGACGGTGATCGAGGCCGGGATGTCGACCGGGCCCCGTTCCGTGGGGCTAATGGTCTGGACCGCGGCCCCGCCATTCTGCTGAGGGCCCCGCGGTGGCTTGCGTGGCCCGCGCCGATTGCGCGTGCCGCTTCGGCTACGAGCCACGATGTTCTCCTTCGATGGGCAGTGCGGAATCGGGGCCGGCCTCGAGCTGCGCACGCAGCTCGGGCGGCACGGGGATCCCGAGGGCGCGTGGCAATGCCCCGCGCTTCAGGGCGAGCGTCCAGCAGGCGCCGTCGGCGCAGAGGTACGCGCCGCGGCCGTTGCGCCGGCCGCTCGGGTCGAGCACCACGAGGCCTTCGGGCGTGCGCACGACCCGCACCAGCTCGCGCTTGGTGCGCTCCGTACGACAGGCGACGCAGGTCCGGGTGGGCTGGCGCCTCGGAAGCGTCCCCACCGCCGGCGCTACGATGTGGCCTCCCCGGCGACCGGCGCCGCCGAGCTGACGGCCTTCTTGGCGCGACTGGCGCGCTTTGGCTTGACGACCTCGGCCTCCGCGGGCTGGGCGGGAGGCTCGACTGGCTCGGCGTCGGCGAGTCCCACGGCCGGCTCGGCAGCGGCCGGCTCGGGGCTCCCGGCCTTCTTGGCGCGACTGGCGCGCTTGGGCTTGACGACCTCAGCGGGTGCCTCTGCCGCCTCGGCAGGCACCCCCGCCGCCTCGGCAGGCACCTCGGCAGCTGCGGAGGGTTCGGGCGCCGGGACGGGCTCGGGCAGCGGGGCCTGGTCGGAGCGGATGTCGATTCGCCAGCCGGTCAGCTTGGCGGCGAGGCGCGCGTTCTGGCCCTCGCGGCCGATGGCGAGCGAGAGCATCCGCTCGGGCACCATCACGTTGGCGAT
>DATHCS010000378.1:0-7905 GCA_035319405.1 Candidatus Dormiibacterota bacterium
GACCGTGCCGAAGCTCATCGAGGGGCTCAGGTCGAGCAGGAACCAGGCCGTCAGCTCGCGGTCCTCGTGATAGAGGCGCACGTACGGCGTGTCCATGCGCGCGGTGACGTTCCAGTCCATGTAGCGCACGTCGTCGCCGGCCTGGTACTCCCGCAGGTCGGCCAGGTCGATCCCCGTGCCATAGAACAGGCCGCGGTAGTCGCCCTGGAGCTGTCCGTCGAGGCGACGGATGACGTGCCAGTCGAGGCGCTGCAGGATGCGCTCAGGCGCCGGCTGGTACGTCGGACTTCTCCCGCAGCGGCACGACCGGGGCCGGCACGTGCGCCACGATGTGATTGAGCAGCGCGTCGCTGGTCACGTTGTCGGAGAGTGCCTCGAACGAGAGCACCAGGCGGTGGCGCATCACGTCCAGCGCCATGTCGCGCACGTCGTCCGGCAGCGTGTAATCGCGGCCGCGGACGTAGGCGAGGGCCCGGCCGGTCAGGATGAGGTTGATCGAGGCCCGCGGGCTGGCGCCGTACGTGATGTAGCGGGCGATGTCGGGCATCCCGAACGCGTGTGGGTTGCGCGTCGCGGTCGCCAGCCGCACCGCGTAGTCGTAGAGGGCGGGATCGACGTAGACCTGGTCCGCCTCCCGCTGCAGGGCTAGCAGCTCGTCGCGCGAGAGCACCTCCTGGACCGGCTCGAGCGGCCCGGTCATCCGTTCGACGATCACGAACTCCTCGGTCGTGCTGGGGTAGCCGACCAGCACCTTGAGCATGAAGCGGTCGACCTGCGCCTCGGGCAGGGCATAGGTGCCTTCGGTCTCGATGGGGTTCTGCGTGGCCAGCACGAGGAAGGGATCGGGCACCCGGTGCGTCTCCCGCCCGATCGTCACCTGTCTCTCCTGCATCACCTCGAGCAGGGCGCTCTGCACCTTCGCCGGCGCCCGGTTGATCTCGTCCGCCAGGAGGAGGTTGGTGAAGACCGGGCCGAGGGAGGTGCTGAACTCGCCCGACTTCTGGTTGAAGACGCGCGTGCCGATGAGGTCGGCAGGGACCAGGTCCGGCGTGAACTGGATGCGCTTGAACTCGCCGCCCACCACCGCCGCGAGGGTCTTGATGGAGATCGTCTTGGCAAGGCCCGGCACGCCCTCGACGAGCAGGTGCCCGCGCGCCAGGAGCGCCACGATCAGCCGCTCGAGGAGGTGGTCCTGGCCGACGATGACCCGCTTGACCTCGTAGAGCACCCGTTCCATGGGCCGTCCCGTCGGGGCCGCGGTCAGCGCCCTGTGGCCGTCGTGTTCCACCTGTCGTCCACCTCCTGTCGTCGAGCGGCGATCCGTGATCCTCTCGCCTAGTACGGGGGCAGGCCGGCCGCGCCGCCTGCCACGTCGATGGGCACGGCGAAGCCGATGCCGATGAAGACGTCCTGCGACGTCGGGTTCACGAGGCCGGTGACGATGCCGATCACCCGCCCCGCGCGATCGACGAGCGGCCCGCCCGAGTTGCCCGGGTTGACGGCCGCGTCCACCTGGATGAGGCCGTGCAGCAACGGACCGCCGTCCGGCAGCTGGAAGCTGCGGTCGAGGCCCGAGACCACGCCGGCGCTCAACGAACCGGTGATGCCGAAGGGATTGCCCACCACGTACGCGTCACTGCCGACCTGTACGGACGCCGGGTTGCCCAGGGTGGCCGGCACGAGGTCGGCCGGAAGCTGCGTCGCGACCAGCACCGCGATGTCCTGGTCCGTCACGCTCGTCTGGATCTGGGCCGGCGAGCTCGTGCCGTCCGCGAAGGTGAGCTGGATCGCGGTCGCGTCGGCGACGACGTGCAGGCTGGTCAGCACGTCGCCGTCGCTGTCCACGATGACCCCGCTGCCGAGGCCCCCGGTGGTCGATCCCGTGGTGCCGCGTCGCTCCACCTGGACCTGCACGAGCGAGGGTCGCACGGCGGCGTAGGCAGCCTCGGAGAGGGCGGGGCCCGGGGTCTGCGAGGCGAGCGCGCTGGCGATGGCCTGGTCGACGTCGCTCGTGCTGAGCGGCGCCTGGCCGGCCGTGACGGCCTGGAAGACGAGCAACGCCGTGAGCGCCAACGCACCGCCGACGAGCACCAGCACGGCGCCCTGCAGCGGCTGCCTGGCACGGGATGGCGACCCCTCCGGAACGTCGGGAGCCGGCTCGGGCGGAGCCGGCGGCCGATCGAACATGGCGCCTCGAACCCTTCCGCCGCGCGCCCGGATGCGGGACGGCATCAGGCTCCCGTCGCCGGGGCACGGCCGGGCTAGTGTCGCTCAGCTGGATGAAAGGTGTCTGAGGAGCGGTTCAGCCGCCCTGGGCCAGCCAGGCCAGGATCACGTCGACGTCGTCGCTGCCGACCACGCCCTGGTACTTGGCACGGACCGTGCCGCTGCCGTCGACGATGAAGATCCAGGGCATCGAGGCGACAGTCCACGGCGGCGTGCCGAGGCCCCAGGCCGTGGCCACGTCGGTCAGCACGGGATCCGCCAGGGAGCCATCCAGCACCGGCGTGTCGGTCACGATCGAGTAGCGGTACGGCTCGTGGTGGATGAACGTGATGTCCGGCCAGCGATCGAGCAGGTACTTGGCCAGGATGACCGCGCGCCCGCAGGCGGACGTGACGCGGAAGCGGGTCGAGTCCAGCACCAGCACGAATGGCACGTGGTCCGCCAGCGCATCGGTCGTCGAGCGCTGCGATAGGCGCGGGTCGGCGATGGGGTCCGTCGTCACCTGGCGCAGGTCACCGCCGACGTCGCCCACGGTGGGCGTGTGGACCTGCGGCGCGGCGCCGCCGATGGCCGGCGTGGCGCCCGGATCGCGCGCGGTGAACAGCCCGCTCGTGCCGCTCAGTGGCAACGCGCCTGACTGGGCCGTGACCGCCAGCCGCCACGTGCCCGCCGACGGCACCGACAGGCTGGCCACGTAGCTCACCGCGGCCACACCGGGGGGCTGCACCGGGGTCGCCGAAACGGGATCCCCGACCGGCGCGCCATCGGCAGCCGTCAGCTGCACGGTCGGCCGCAGGGTCGGGTCGGCCAGGCGTCCGGCCGGTCCCGCCAGGGCCAGGATCACGGGGCTCGAGCTGCCCGCCCAGATCGAGGAGGAGACGACCTCGACGCCGAGCGCCGTTGCGCCACTCGGCTGCGTGGGCGCCGCGGTCGCAGGGGGGCCACTCGGCGTGATGGACGGGGAGGCAAGGGGCGCGGCCGCAACCGCGTGCAGGACGGCCACCATCGTGGCCGAATCGGTGCCGAAGGGGAAGTGGCCCCGCAGCTCCCCGTCCTGGTCCACGAGGTAGACGTCGGCCGTATGGGACATGGAGTACTCGCCCGGCGTGCCGGTGTCGACGCGGGCGTAGCGCACGCCCCACGCGTCGGCCGTGGCACGGATCTCGTCCGCCGTGCCGGTGAGCGGCGTGAAGCCGGCCGGCAGGTACTGCCGGTACTGCTGCAGCCAGGCCGTGGTGTCGCGTTCCGGGTCCACGGTCACGAAGACGGCCTGCACCCCTCCCCCGTAGGCGCGCATCGCCTCGCCGACCGTGCCGATGGTGGCCGGGCAGACGTCGGGGCAGTGGGTGTAGCCGAAGAACACCAGCGCCAGCTGGCCCCGCAGTCCGCTCAGCGAGAACGGCCGGGCATCGGGGTCGAGCAGCGCGAGACCGGGCGCCGGGCGCGCCTGCGGGTAGAGATACGCGGCGAGGTCGACCGGGGCCGACGGAGCGCCCGAGGCCGTCGCGGCGGACGTTCCGGCGGGCGTCGAGGCGGTCGCGGCCGGCACGCCGCCGGAGGGAGCGGGGCCGCGCAGCACCACGCCCATCAGCAGGGCCAGCGTGCCGGCCACGATGAGCGCGACCAGGCGGATCGCGCGGGTCATGTCACCCCTGGCGGACGTCCGCGGTGACGGTGACCTTGCCGGCGTGCTCGAAGGTCAGGTCGAGCTCGACGGTGTCGCCCACGCGGAGCTCCCGGGTGAGGCCCACGAGCATGAGGTGGTAACCGCCCGGCTCGAGCTTGACCACGCCGCCTGACGGCACGTCGATCCGCTCGACCTGGTGCATGCCCATCATGCCGCTCGAATCCATGCTCGTCTCGTGCATCTCGATGCTGCCCGCGACCGGCGAGGTGACGCCGAGGAGGGTGTCGGCCTGGCCGCCGCCGTTGGTGATGGTCAGGTAGGCAGCCCCCGGCTGGTCTCCGGCCGCGGCGGGGCGGGCCCAGGCGTCCCCAACGGTGACCCCGGCGGTGCCCGAGGCGCCCGCGGAGCAGCCCGCGAGCAGCAGGAGCGAACCCAGGAAGACGGCGATGACGGCGCGGGTGTTCATGGCGTCACCTACGCGATGAGCGCTGACAGGATCGCCTGCACGTCGGACTTCTTGGGCACCACGAAGAAGGTGCTGACCATGCCGAACATGCCGTCCGCCCCTTCGACGTGGGGAAGGATGTGGCAATGGAAGGCCCACAAGCCCGGCCGCTCGGCCGTGAGCAAGGCGTCGTAGCGCTCGCCCGGATTGACCCCCAGCGTGTCGCAGGAGAAGGCGGCGCTGCCGAGCGGCACCCCGTCGCGGGCGACGACCCGCATGGTGTACCCGTGGCTGTGCCAGGGGTGCATCATGATGCCCTCGTTCATGAAGCGGACGCGGATCGTCTCGCCGACCGCGGCCAGCACCGGCACGGTGGCCGGGAAGCCATGGCCGTTGATGGTGAAGCCGCCCAGCGAATCATTCGAGATCCAGACGTAGTCGCGGTCGTACTTCACGGTCTCGACCTTGGGGTCGACGATGAAGGCACCCAGCAGTCCCCGGCCGACCTGGTCGGTCGCGTTGTGGTGCGAGTGGTACATCAGGGAGCCGGCGTTGACCGCCGTGAACTCGTAGGTGTAGGTCTCGCCGGGCGCGAACGGCTTCTGGGTCACGAAGGGCACGCCGTCCTGGAAGAAGTCCTCGAACTCCACGCCGTGGAAGTGGACCCCCGTCGTCTCCTTCATGTTGTTGGTGAAGATGGCCCGCACGCGGTCGCCCTGCGTGACGCGGATCGTGGGCCCAGGCCACTGCTTGTTGTAGCCAAGGGCGGCCACCGGCGGCTTCATCTCGTCGATCTTCTGCTCGATCTCGTCGATGGTCAGGCGGAAGACCTTGACACCGTTTTCCACCGTCGGCTTGAGCGGCTGAAGGGCGTCGTTGAGCACCAGCTGGGGGACCTGCGCGAAGGCCGGTTTCTGGCTCAGCTCGGGGTAGCCATCGGCGGCCCCGAGGATGTCAGCGAGCTTGGCGAAGGCCGCGTCCCCGTAGATGTCCTTGAGCGCGGGTGCGAGGTTGCCGACGTAGCGCCGGACCACATTGCGCGCGGCCACGTCGTGCGCCGTCCAGCCGGGCGGGATGGCGCCCCCGGAGGCGCTCGGAGTGGGCAAGGCCGTGGGCGCCGCGCTCGCAGTGGCCGAGGCGGCCGCCGTGGCGCTGGGGCTGGGGCTGGGAGCCGCGCCGCTGGGCGTGGGGCTGGCGGGGGCGTACGTCCAGGCGGGCGCGGTGCCCGGCGCGCAGGCGGCCAGTCCGGCGGCCAGGAGGCCGCCGCCGGCCAGTGCGGCTCCCTGCAGGAAGCCGCGTCGTGTCAGGTTGGGACCGATCGGACTCGGGGCGGCCGGCACGCCGGCGCCAGGCGTGATGTCGTCCATGGGCGCCATGGTGACGGGTCGAAGACGCGTCGTGATGTGACCTCCGGCCCCATCTGACGGTCCGGTGGGCGGACGGAGACCCGAACGAGCTGGCGTATGCTCGCGCCGCAGACCGCAGCAGCGGAGGGCCCAGCACCGTGACTGCACACGAGGCCGGCCAGGCCATCGGCCAGATCAGCCATTACTTCGGGCACCTCTCCGTGGCCGCCATCACGCTCACCGAACCGCTGAGCGTGGGCGAGCGCATCCACATCAAGGGCCACACCACGGACCTGGTGCAGACGGTCGACTCGATGGAGATCGAGCACGCGCACGTGCAGCGCGCGGCGCCCGGGCAGGACGTCGCGCTCAAGGTCGCCGATCACGTGCGGGAGCACGACCTGATCTTCCGGGAGGGCTGAGTCCCACCTTTCCTGGCGCCGCCGGCGCGGAGGGTCAGTCCTGCCCGTGCCGCGGGCCCCAGGAGCCCATCACCTGGCGCAGGATGGCGAACTCGCCGAGGTGGTAGGAGTTGTGGTTGGCCACGATGCGCGCCTCCCGCAGGACCGAGTGACGCGGGGCGTGCGGCAACGGCGCCAGCAGGTCGGTGGCCGGGTCGCGGACGAGCGCCTCGAGCGCGCTCCGGTCGGCCAGGAATGCCCGGACGGTGGCCGCGAACTGCTCGGGCGACGCCTCGGCCTCGCGCGCAGGCCAGTAACCCACGGGCCATGGGGGCGAGACGTGAGCGGGATCGGTGATGTAGGCCAGGATGTCCCACTGCGTGCGGCGCAGGTGCTCTAGGAGGTGCCACGGGCTGTAGGCCACGTTCGGCGGTCGGGCGTTGATGGCCCAGTCGGGGAAGTCCCGGACCCCCTCCTCGAGGCTCATGTGAGTCTCCGCGCCGCGCAGGGCGCGGACCAGCTCCTCGCGGAGCAGCTGCTGCTCGTCCATCGCTGAAGGCTAACCCGGCAGCGCCGACTCGAGGGCCGCCGCCAGCGAAGCGGCGAAGGTGGCCGTGAGATGGTTGCTGTCGCGGTACACGATCATCCCGTCGAGCACGACCGGGCAGCTCGACCAGGGGCAGACCCACGGGGTGAGGTCGACCAGCGCCGCACCGGCGAGCCGCGCGGCCGTGGACTCGACCACGCCGTGGCTCGGTCCGAGGGCGATCCTGCGGGGCTGCTCGCAGGCCCGCACGTCGGAGCGGTGACCCGAGAGGCACGAGGGCACGTTGAAGTGCGGCTCGGGCGTGTCCACGATCACCGCCACGCGGCTCTTCCAGGTCTTCAGCGTGCGCGCCATCGCCTCGCCCTGGTGGATCGGGTCGGGATCGACGGCCCGCGCGTTGTCGCCGTCGCCCACCGCGCCGACGATCACGAGGCTCGGCCGCAGCTGCTGGATCCGCGTGGCCAGCGCCCGCTGCCAGATCGGGCACTCGGTGTACGTTCGCCGCAGCCAGTACGAGTACGTGGCCATGTCCATCGGCCGGCAGGAGAGCTTGATGAACACGACCAGCCGCCAGCCGTTCGCGCGTGCGATGCGGTCGACGGCGGGGAACCACTGGGCGGCGTGGGAATCCCCGGTCAGCACGACGGTGGTGCGGCCCTTGGGATCGCCGTAGACGCAGGCGCGCGGGACGACGCTGACCTGGGCACTCACGCACGCGTCGTGCGTCGGGCGGTCCTCGTCGCCGGCCGCCGAGGCCAGTGAAGGTCGCACGCCGGCAGGCAATGCGATCGGCCCGGCGGGGCGCGGGGCCGGCGTTGGCACGGGGAGCGGGCCGGACGGGCCGGCCGGTGTCGGGCTCGCCGAGGGTAACGAGGAGAGCGGGCTGGCGGAGGCGGGGGGCGGGAGGGTCGCATCGTCGCCCAGGATGAGCGGGGGTCCTTCGTCGTCGGATGGGCTGGGGGCCCCCTCGCCACCAGCGACCGAGGCGGCCGATCCGGGATCGACCGGCCCCACCATCGCCTCCGCGGCCAGGCCAAGGTTCAGCGACACGACGACGCAGACCAGGATCGTCACGCCAGCGGCGCGCAGGGTGCGGCCCACGGGCATGGCCAGTCTCCGGCCGCGATGGATCGGCTCCTCGACGAAGCGGTAGCTCGCCCATCCCAGCAGCACCGCCAGCAGCGCCAGGACGACCCGCTCCGAGACCGGCAGCGACTCGCCGATGGCCAGGCCTGCCGCGGGCAGCACGAACAGGGGCCAGTGCACGAGGTAGAGCGAGTAGCTGATGCGCCCCAGGAAGCGCAGCGGCGCCA
>DATHCS010000379.1:0-3241 GCA_035319405.1 Candidatus Dormiibacterota bacterium
CGGGCGAGACGACCAACCTGAAGATCACGACCTCCGACGACCTCGCCCTTGCCGAGGCGATCCTGGCCGCACGGGGCGGCCCTCCCCGCGTCGCCCTGGGCGAGGACTCCCATCCGTTCGGGCCGGGCGACGGGCTGGCGCTGGGCGGCATCCTCATCCCGGAGGCGCCACGGCTGCACGGCCACTCGGACGGCGACGCCGCACTGCATGCCGTGGCCGACGCGCTCCTCGGCGCGGCGGGCCTGCCCGATTTGGGGCGCCGCTTCCCGGCCGCCGACGAGGCGACCCGCGGCATCGCATCGAGCGAGCTCCTGGCGGCCGTCGTCGCCGACGTGGCGGCGGCGGGCTGGCGCCCGAGCCGCCTCGACCTGATCATCGAGGCGGCCCGACCGCGGCTTGGGGCCCAGCGCCTCGACGCCATGCGTGATGCGCTCGCGACGCAGCTGGGCCTCGATCCGCAGTCGGTCTCTGTGCGCGCGTCGACGGGCAACCTCGACGGCGCGGCGGGGGCCGGTCGCTCGATCGCCGTGCGCGCCCTGGTCGCGGTCGTGCCGGTCATGTCGGTCGCCCCGGGCGAGGGCGTTCCGTGAGCCTGCAGCTGCGCAACACGCTCGGCGGAGCGCTCGAGGCCTTCCAGCCGCTCGACCCCTCGCTGGTGCGGATCTACAGCTGCGGACCGACCGTCTACGCGCCCGCCCACGTGGGCAACTTCCGCAGCTTCCTCTTCGCCGACCTGCTGGTGCGCTACCTGCGCTGGTCCGGCCTCCGTGTGCGCTGGGTCATGAACATCACCGACGTGGACGACAAGATCATCCGAGACGCCGCCGCCGAGGGGATCCCCATCGAGGCGCTGACCGCCCGCTACACGGACGTCTTCCTGGCCGACATGACGCGGCTGCGGGTCACCCCGCCCGACGCGCTGCCGCGCGCCACGGAGCACATCCCGGAGATGGTCGCGCTGATCGAGACGCTGCTCGACAAGGGACATGCCTATCGCGCCGACGACGGCTCGATCTTCTTCCGCATCGCCAGCTGGCCGGCCTACGGGCGCCTGGCTCACCTTGACCCCACGCGGCAGCGCCCCGGCGAGCGCGTCGAGGCGGACGAGTACGGCAAGGAGGAGCTGCGCGACTTCGCGCTGTGGAAGGCGGCCAAACCCGGAGAGCCGAGCTGGGAGACAACCCTCGGGCCCGGGCGACCGGGCTGGCACATCGAGTGCTCGGCGATGAGCATGCACGACCTCGGCCCGTCGTTCGACCTGCACACCGGCGGCGTCGACCTGGTCTTCCCCCACCACGAGGACGAGATCGCCCAGTCCGAGGCCGCCACGGGACAGCCCTTCGTACGGTGCTGGCTGCACTGCGCGCACCTCGCCATGGGCGGACAGAAGATGGCCAAGCGCACCGGCAACATCGAGCGCCCGGCCGATGTCTATGAACGGGGATTCAGCCCGCGAGCCCTCCGGTACGCGTTGCTCGCGGCTCACTACCGGGCCGGCCTCGAGTTCTCCGATGGGTCGCTGCAGGCGGCCAGTGCCGCCGTCGAGCGGCTCTCGACCCTCCTCGTCGCGCTGGACGCCTATCGCGAGGAGCGTGCCTCCGATCCGACCCTGGCAGCCTTGCAGGACCAGACCCGCGCGGCCTTCCGGGCCGGCCTCGACGACGACCTCAACGTGGCGCCCGCGCTGGCGGCCCTCTTCGAATTCGTGCGCGAGGTCAATCGACGGCTGGACGGGCGGCTCATGTCGACGGCCGACGCGGCGGCCGCGGCCGCCTTCGTGCGTGACCTCGACCGGGTGCTGGGGGTCGCCGAGGAGGAGCTGGCCGACCTGCCCGACGCGCTCGCGGACCTGCTCGAGCAGCGCGCGGCGGCACGCACGGCCCGGGACTGGGCGCGATCCGATCGGCTGCGCCAGGAGCTCGCCGCTGCCGGCGTGATCGTCGAGGACACGCGCGACGGCCAGCGGTGGCGCCGCGTCGAGGAGCCGGTCCATGGCTGATCGGCCGCGGGGCAAGCGACCCCGCCGAGGGGACGAGCCGTGGCCGCGCGGCGGGCACGGGCCCAGGGAAGGGGGCCATCCCCGGGGCGGCGGGCATCCCCGGGAAGGGGGGCGCCCGTGGGAGGAGGGGCGTCCCCGCGAGAGGGGGGGCCCGTGGGAGGCCGACCGGCCGCGGGACGAGCGATACCGTGGGAGGCCGCGGCCCACGGGCCGCCCCGCATCGCGGCCGAGCGGCGGAGGACCGCCCGGCCACGGGCCGCGTGGTCAACGGCCCTACGGCGGGGACGGACCGCGCCACGAGGAGCCCGGCGGCCGGCAACGAGGAGCGCCCGAATCGCGCGTCCCCTACGAGCCACCGCTCGATCACCCGGACCGCCGTCCGAGCGCGCCGCGGCAGGGCTCATGGCAGCGCCGCCTGGAGGAGGCGCCCCGAGGCGCGCCGGGCGGTGCCAGCGACCGCCCCTACCGCCCGCGCCCGCCCGCGTATCAGGGCGTCCGTCGGGGTGGCCCGGGCAGGGAACCAGGTCGCGCGGCGCGTGGAGCGTCGCCTCCCGGCCGGCAGGCCGCGGCGGGGCTCGTCGGGGCGGACGACGAGGTGGTGGCCGGGCGGCGGCCCGTGGAAGAGGCCTTTCGTGCCGGCCGCGAGGCGCGGCGCCTGCTGATCGTCCCCCAGCGGCGGGCGCCCCTCGAGGCGCTCGTGCTGCACGCGACGACGCTGCGCATCCCGGTCGTCGAGGTCGAAGGGGGCACGCTGACCGCCCTGGCCGGCTTCGACGGCCACCAGGGCGTGGCGCTCGTCGTCGCCCCACGCCGCTTCGCCACCCTCGACGAGGTGCTCGCCGAGGCGCAGGAGGCCGGCGAACCACCCTTCGTGCTCGTCCTCGACTCGCTGGAGGACCCCCACAACCTGGGCAGCCTGCTGCGCACGGCGGACGCGGCGGGCGTGCACGGCGTGGTCTTCCCCCTGCACCACGCCGCGCCCCTCTCGCCGTCGGCCGTCAAGGCCTCGGCCGGCGCCGTCGAGCACCTCCTGCTGGTGCCGACCGAGGACCTGGCCGGCCTGCTCGTGGACCTGCACCTTCGCGGGCTGCGCCTGGTCGGCGCCGACGAGACCGCCCCGCTCGCCTACCGCGAGGCGGACCTGCGCGGTCCACTGGCCCTCGTCGTGGGCAGCGAGGGGCACGGCCTGGCGGGGCCGGTGCGTCGTCGCCTCGACCTGCTCGTGCGCATCCCCATGCGGGG
>DATHCS010000380.1:0-5961 GCA_035319405.1 Candidatus Dormiibacterota bacterium
CGTCTCGTGCCCGACGCCCACCACGACCGGCACGGGGAAGGTCGCCACCGCCCGGACGACCCGCTCGTCGTTGAAGGCCCAGAGGTCCTCCAGCGAGCCACCGCCGCGCGCCAGGATGATCAGGTCGACGCCACCGCCCGGCGATGTCGCGGGGGTACCCTCCGGCTCCGCTCGCCATCTGGCGATGCGCCGCAGGGCGGCGAGGATGCTGGCGGGCGCCCCCTCCCCCTGGACCAGGCACGGTGCTAGCACCACCTGCACGAGCGGCCAGCGGCGCTGCAGCACGCGCCGGATGTCGTGGAAGACGGCCCCCTGCGCGCTCGTCACCACCCCGACCCGTTGCGGCCAGGCCGGCAGCGGCCGCTTCCGCGCCGGTTCGAAGAGGCCCTCCGCGGCGAGGCGCGCCTTGCTCGCCTCGAGCCGCAGGGCGAGGTCGCCGAGGCCGGCCGGCTGGAGCGAGTCGACGTACAGCTGGTAGTGGCCCTGCGGCTCGAAGACGTCGACCCGGCCATGGGCCACGATGCGCAACCCGGTGGCCGGCTCGAACGGTGACTGGCGGCGCTCGTCACGGAAGATCACGCTGGACAGCTGCGCGCGCTCGTCCTTCAGGGTGAAGTAGCAGTGACCGGCGGCGCTGAAGCTGACCTGCCCCACCTCGCCCTCGACCCACAGGTCGCGCAGCACAACGCTGCCGCGGAGCCGATCCCGGACCTCCCGCGTCACCTCGCCGACGCTGCGGATGCGCGGGCCGACGTTCGGCACGCCCGACCGCTGGGGCGCGCCGTAGGCGACCCAGTCCGGCTCCGGCGGTGGGGAGCCGGACGTGACGGGCTCGCTCGAAGGCGGTTCGTCCCAGGACGGCAGGAGCCAGTCGTTCCAGGGCCGCTCGGGGTCGCGCGAGCGGCCGGCGTCACCAGGGCCGACGGGCCGGCGGGTCGAGCGCGGCGTCTCGTCCTCGCTCACACCCGGGTGAGGTACTCCCCGGTGCGGGTGTCGACGCGGATCGTGTCGCCCACGTCCACGAAGAGCGGCACCTGCACCACGAGCCCCGCTTCGGTCGTGGCCGGCTTGCGCGCGCCGGTGGCCGTGTCGCCGGCGTAGCCCGGCTCGGTCTCCCGCACCCGCAGATCGACGGTGATCGGCAGCTCCACGCCGATCGTCTCGCCCTCGTAGGTCGTGCGATCGAGGGTCATCCCATCGGTCATGTAGGGCACCGCGTCGCCCAACTGCTCGGCGGTGAGGTGGAACTGGTCGTACGACTCCGTGTCCATGAAGTGGAAATCGTCGCCGTCGCGGTAGAGGAACTGCACCTGACGCCGGTCGAGCCGCGCGCGGGGCCACTTGTCGCCGGCCTGGAAGCTGCGCTCAACGATGGAGCCCTTCTTGACGTTGCGCAGCTTGATGCGCACCTGGGCCGAGCCCCGGCCCATCTTGATGTGGTGGTAGTCGAGGATCTGCCAGAGCTCGTTGTCCAGCTCGATCACGACGCCCTTGCGCAGGTCGCCGGTGGAGATCATGGGCGGTGGGCACTCCTAGGCGGGCGGCGCGCCTGACCGGCGGCGGCCTCGGATGGCGGGATCAGGTGCCCGATTCTACCCGACGGACCCGCCCGCTCTGACCGGGCCATCCTCCAGCAGGGCGAACAGGCGACGCTCGCCCTCGATCCCCTTCAGCTGGTGCAGGCCGCGATCCTCGAAGCGCAGCCCCGCAGCGAGGGCCAGGGCGCGCGTGGTCTCGGAAGCGAGGATCTCGTCGCTGCCCGCCTCAGCCATCACCCGGGCGGCCTCGTGGACGGCCACGCCGCGCACCCCCGCCGGGGTCATCTCGACCTCGCCGACGTGCACGCCCGCCCGCAGGTGGAGGCCCTGGCCCTGCGCGACCCGCCGCAGCCTGGCCGCGCACCGCAGCGCGAGGGCTGGCCCGTCGAAGATCGCCAGCAGGCCATCGCCGGTGGTGTCCACCTGGCGGCCGCGGAACTCCGCCAGGGCCTCGCGGGCCATCTCGTAGTGCTCACCGAGGATCTCCCGCCACGCCCGATCGCCGACCCGGCTGGCGTGGGCGGTCGATGCGACGAGATCCGTGAACAGGAGGGTCACGAGGACCCGATCCTGCACGCCCGCGACCCGCCCCGCCCAGGTCCGGATGCCTGCCCACTCCAACATCACGGCGGGCTCGTCACCGACCGTCCACGCGTCGTGCCCTGCGGGCACGTCGAAGACGTCATCGGGGCCGAATTCGACCGTGCGGCCGTCCCGCAGCAGCGCCGCCCAGCGGCCCGAGATCACGATGCCGACGTGGCGGGCTTCGCACCACTCGGTTCCCACGGCGGGTCGCATGTGCGTCGACCATCGCCAGCCAGGCTCGTCCACCTCACGCCCGACCGTCACCTCGCCGAGCTGGACCAGGTCGACGATCGCCAGCGGGAAGCGGATCGTCTCATCCGGCGTACGCAGGCTCTTCCTGAGGTCTTCGCCCATCGCCCGATGCTGGCGTGCCCGACCGGCATACGTCAAGGCAGGAGTTGGATGCTGGGCGGTTCGTGCACGGCAACGCGTCGCCCAGCCGACAGTGCCCCCGTCAGGCGCGCCCTTGCCCGGGCCACGCGGCGGGCCGAGAATCCGGCCATGAAGCAGCAACACCACGAGCCAGGACCTGACACCGGGGCCACGCGATCCGAGCGCCGTCCGACCGGTCCCACCGACCAGCCGGAGGTCGAGGGTCACGGGCTGCCCGGCGCGCTGGAGCTGCGGGTCACGCCGCGCAACCCCGAGCCGGATCGCCTGCGCCGCATCCACGCCGGTGTCGGCCATGGCCTGCCCGGCGCCCGTCACCCGCGCGACGAAGGCCGCGCTCGCTAGCGGGATCAGGCGACGACCGTCACCTCGCGCGGGAAGCGCGTGAGGCGTTCGAGACGGCGCGCGCCGGGATCGAAGGTCACCAGGTCCTCGATGCGCACGCCGGTCTCGCCCGGCAGGTAGACGCCCGGCTCCACCGAGAACACGGTCGGCCCGCCCACGAGGGTCTGCGGGTCGGCCAGCCGGCTGAGCGCCGGCAACTCGTGCGTGGCGAGCCCGATGCCGTGACCCAGCCCGTGGCCGAAGTGCTCGCCGTGCCCGGCAGCCTCGATCACCGCCCTGGCGGCGCGGTCGATGGCAAAGCCCGCAGGCTCGAGGCCGGCATCGGCCGCCTCGGCGAGCGCGTCGAAGGCGGCTTCCTGGGCCGCGCCGACGAGCTCATAGAGGGCCAGATCGGCCGGTCGAGGCCCGCCGACGAAGAGCGTGCGCGTCATGTCGCTGCGGTACCCACCGACACGCGCTCCGAAGTCGAAGAGCAGGACCTGGCCGGCCTGCACCCGCCGTGTGCCGGGCGAGCCGTGTGGCAGGGCCGCGCGCGGCCCGGCGAGCGTCGCCACGTCGAAGGCGAGGCCCTCTGACCCGTGCGTCCGCAGCTCCCACTCCAGGGCGAGCGCCAGTTCGGCCTCGGTCTGCCCCTGGCGGATGGTGGGCGCCAGGCGCTCGAGTGCGGCGTCGGCGACGGCACAGGCGGCGGCGATGCGCTCGATCTCCGCGGGCTCCTTGGTCGCCCGGTCCGCTTCGACCCAGCCTTCGGCCGCCACCAGCTCGACCGAGGGCGCAGCGGCGACCAGGCGATCCCAGGTCGCCTTGGCGACGAAGCCCGCCTCGACGGCGACCCGCTGGCAGCCGCGCACGAGCTCGGGCCACCGGGAGGGCAGGTCGTGATAGACGGGCGCCACGGTCGCGTCCGGGCACTCTTCGGCGGCCTGCTCCTGGTAGCGTGAATCGGCGAACACGATCGCCTCGTCGACCCGAACCAGGAACTGGCCCGAGTTGCCGGCCACCTTCTCCTCGCCGTCACCCAGCACGAAGCCGGTCAGGTAGCGGCTGTTCTCCGACCGCACCCCGAAGTAGGCGTCCACCCGAGCAGCCTCGAAGCGGGCCCGCAAGCGGGCGAGGCGGGCCGGCCGCGCCGCCCGATCGGCGGCGTCCCAGCGCGCGAGGTCCTCCCCGGTCGGGGGTGTCACCGGATGGGCTGCGGCGGGCGGGATCATGCCGGGGGACTCGAGGCGAGGGCGCTCATTTGATGTAGCCGTACTTCTTGAGATTGGCCTGGTGCTGGGCATAGGTGCGCGCGAAGGCATGGGTGCGGGACCCGTCGTTCTTGGCCACGAAGTACAGGTAGCCGGTCGAGATGTCGGGGGCGATGGCCGCCTCGATCGAGGCCAGCGTGGGCGTGGCGATCGGTCCGTCCGGCAGGCCGGGCGTCACGTAGGTCTGGTAGCTCTGCAGGTCCGAGGGCACCTGGAGACCGGCGAGGGCCACCTTGAGCGGCTCCCAGAAGCTGTACAGGCGCCACTGGTCGAAGGGCAGCGTGCGCAGCTGCATCGTGTCGTTGGCGTAGATGACCGTGGGGTCGGCGTTGAGCAGCCGTGTCGACCACTTCTTGGGGTCGAGCCGGTTCGTGTACACGCCAGCCACGAGCGGCCGCTCCTCGTCCACGGCCACCTCCATCTCGACGATGCTGGCGAGCGTCAGCACCTGGTAGAAGTCGAGCTTCCTGGCCGCCGCGTCCGCCAAGGCGGTCTGGCCGATCTGCTTGTCCCACGTGTCGAGCAGGAGCCGCACGATCTGCTCACCGGTCACGTCGGGATCCACGGCGAAGGTGCCGGCGCCGAGGTAGCCCTCCAGGGAGCGGCCCTGCGGCAGGGTGGCCAGGAAGGGATAGTCGGCGCGCAGGTCGGCGGTCGGGTTGGTGGCCAGCTGGTAGAACTCCCCCGCGACCTCCTTGCGCAGCGGACGCGTCTCGAGGTAGGCCGTGATCTGCTCGAGCCGCAGGCCCGTGCGCAGGGCCAGCGTGACCCGGATGTCGGTCGGCGGCGACTGCGCCAGCACGCCCACGATGTCCGACGGCGTCATCTGGAGGTTGAGGAGGTACGTCCCGGCCTGGATCTGCTGCGTCTGGCCGCCGGTGATCGTCAGGTACTCGAAGACGAGCGGCTCGGTGATGAGGCCCTGGTCGGCCAGCTGCTGCGCGACCTGGCTGGCGGTCTCGCCGTCGCTGACGACGAACTTGATGGGGCTGGGATCGTCGCCCGCGGGCGTGGACAGCTTCTGGTCCAGCTGCAGCTGCTCGCCCACCAGCCCGGCGACGAAGGAGACGCTCATGGCCTGCGGGTTGGCCCGAGCCACGTCGACGGCGAGGCCGCGAAAGACCGGTTTGCCGACGGCCAGCACGACGGCAACGAGCCCCAGGGCCAGCACCAGGACGGCAAGGATCGCCCGCACGTGGCTATGCCGGCCGCCGGCCGCGGGATCGTAGGCTCGGCCAGTGCGCGCCCCGGTGCGGGAGAGATCCGACCGGCTGAGCGTGCCCCGCTGCGGTTCGTCGATGGGGTGGGCCATGCGCGGCGGCTCCTGACCGCTCACGACGTCGCCTCCGCGATGGCACGCGCGTCAAGCTCGGCCTGCAGGATGAGGCGCGCGGCCTCGCGGTCCACCCGGCCCCGGCGCTGCTGGAGCGCGGAGCGGCTCGGCGGACCCCCCGAGCGGCCGCGTCGCGGCCGAGGCATGGCGGCCTCCGCGGCCACGCTGGTGAGTCGCTCATCGCGGAACGTGACCGGCAGGCCGAGGCGCGCGCCGATCGCCTCGCCCCAGGCCCGCGCGCCGGCCGCCATGGCCCCCTCGCTGCCGTCGAGGTTGCGCGGCAGGCCGACCACCAGCCCGGCGGCCCGCTGCTCCGCTGCGAGCGCCGCGAGCGCGTTCGCGTCGTGCTCCATGGATCCGCGCGCGAGCACGGCGAGCGCCCGCGCCGGGCGGCCCGTCTCGCCGACCGCCAACCCGATGCGCCGCGTCCCCAGGTCGACCCCCAACAGACGGGTCACGAGGCGCTCGGTTGCGGCTGGGACTGCGGCGCGACCACGGTCAGCGCGACCCGGCCGTCGAG
>DATHCS010000381.1:0-2965 GCA_035319405.1 Candidatus Dormiibacterota bacterium
CCCGGCGCGGCGCCCTGCTCGAGCCGTGCCGCGACGTTGACCGCATCGCCGGTGGCAAAGGCCTCGCCGGCGGCGGGGTCGCCCACGATCACCTCGCCCGTGGCGATGCCGATGCGGACGGCGAGCGGCGTGGGCTGACCATCCCCGCCCGGACCGTCGGGCAGCGCCAGGCCGTCGCGCAGCTCGACGGCGGCGCGGACCGCCCGCAGCGCGTCGTCCTCGTGGGCCTCGGTCGCGCCGAAGACGGCCATCACCGCGTCGCCGATGAACTTCTCGACCGTCCCGCCGTGGCGCACGACGGTGGCGCGCGCCAGCTCGTAGTAGCCCTCCATGAGGCTGCGCATGGCCTCCGGATCGAGCCGCTCGCCGAGCGCGGTCGAGCCCGAGAGGTCGCAGAAGAGGACCGTCACGGTGCGCCGGGTGCGGCGTGTCGAGGCTTCGACCGCGACGAGCGGCGACCCGCAGGCCAGGCAGAAGCGAGCCCGATCCGGGTTCGCCTCCCCACACTCGGCGCAGGTCGCCATGCGCGGAGTGTACGGGCCCTCGAGCACGCAGGGAACGGTCGGTTCGGCGCCGGCGCCTGCTATCATGCCTGCTTACGAAGCCCGCGGGCGCCGCCCGCCACCCGCGAGGGAGGAGCCGTTGCTCGAGGAAGGGGCTGCGTGGGTCCCGTGAGGCCCGCACGCACCTTCGCCCGTGGCCCCCGCCGCATCGTCGAGCCGGGGCGACAAGAGGGGCAGTCTATCCAGGTCCCGGACCGATCGGTCCGGGGCCTTTTGCGTCGGCGCGCGGGCGTGGCGCGCGGCCACGCCGGGGCCGCCTGACGTGCCCGCCACGGTGGTCGTCGGCCTCCAGTGGGGTGACGAGGGCAAGGGCAAGACGACCGACCTGCTGGCGGGCTCGGTCAGCCACGTGGTGCGCTACCAGGGCGGTGACAACGCCGGGCACACCATCATGCTGGGCGACGAGGTCTTCAAGCTGCACCTCGTGCCGAGCGGGGTGCTCTACCCCCACATCACCCCGGTGATCGGCAACGGCGTGGTCGTGAACCCGCAGACGCTGCTCGACGAGATGGCCACGCTCGAGGCGCGGGGCGTGAGTTGCGGGCGGGTGCGCGTGGCCGGTGCAGCGCACGTGATCATGCCGTACCACGTCGCCCTCGACGGGGCTATGGAGGCGCGCCTCGCCGGCAGCGAGCTCGGCACCACCCACCGGGGTATCGGGCCGGCCTACGCGGACCGGGCGTGGCGGATCGGTATCCGCATCTGGGACCTGCTCGATCCCCCCGGCCTGCGCGACCGCCTCGCGCGCATCCTGCCCGACAAGAACGCCGTGCTGACCGGCACCTACGGCCTGCCGCCCTTCGACCTGGACGAACTCCACCTGCGGGCGGTGTCCTGGGGCCAACGGCTGGCGCCGCACGTCTGCGACACCACGGCGCTCGTCCAGGCGGCCCTGGCCGCCGGGGAGCACGTGCTGCTCGAGGGCGCGCAGGGCACCCTGCTGGACCTCGACCATGGCACGTACCCCTACGTCACGAGCTCGAATCCCGTGGCCGGCGGCGCCTGCACCGGCGGCGGGGTGGGGCCGCTGCAGGTGGACCAGGTGATCGGGGTCATGAAGGCCTACGCCACGCGGGTCGGATCGGGCCCCTTCCCCACCGAGCTGGACGATCCGATCGGCCAGCACCTCCTCGAGCGCGGCCGCGAGTTCGGCACCACGACGGGCCGCCGCCGGCGCTGCGGCTGGTTCGACGCCGTTCCCCTGCGTTACGTGGTGGCCGTCAACAGCGTCAGCAGCATCATGCTCAACAAGCTCGACATCCTCTCGGGCCTGCCGGAGGTCCGCCTCTGCGTCGCCTACCGGCTGGACGGGGCCGTCACGGAGCGCTGGCCGTTGTCGGTCGACGAGCTCGCCCGCGTCGAGCCGGTCTACGAGACCTATCCCGGCTGGCCCGATGACATCGCCGGCATGCGCCGCCTGGCCGACCTGCCGGCCGAGGCACGGGCCTACGTGGCGGCGCTCGAGTCCCGTGCCGGCGTGCCGATCGTGCTGCTGAGCGTCGGTCCTGAGCGGAGCCAGACGATCGTGCGCGGCGATGCGCCGCGCCTCGGCCGCCCGGGCGGCCCGGGCGGACCTCCCTCGGCGATGGCCGGGGTCGCCTGATGGCCGGCGTCGCTGTCGTCACGCCGCGCTGCGTGCTCGTGATCGGGGCGGGGGCACGCGAGCACGCGCTGGCCTGGCGGCTGGCCCGGGACCCCGGCGTGCGGCGGGTGGTCGTCGCGCCAGGCAACCCCGGCATGCGCCAGGACGCCGAGGTGATGCCGGACCTCGACCCGGGCGACGGCGTCGCGGTCGTCGCCCTTGCGCGAGCGGTAGAGGCGGAGCTCATCGTGATCGGGCCCGAGGCGCCACTCGCGGCGGGCCTCGCGGATGCCCTGCGCGACGCTGGCCTGCCCGTCTTCGGGCCGGGCGCGAGCGCGGCGCGTCTGGAGAGCAGCAAGGCCTTCTGCCGCGAGATCGCCCAGGCGGCCGGAGTGCCCATGGCCCGTGGCGCGGCCTTCGAGGACGTGGCGGCGGCACTGGCGTACGCCACCGCGCTCGGAGGTCGCGTCGTCGTCAAGGCCGACGGCCTGGCCGCCGGCAAGGGCGTCACGGTGTGCGACGACCTGGCGCAGGCGGAGGTCGCGCTGCGCGCCTCGCTGGAGGCGGGTCGCTTCGGGGCGGCCGGGGCGCGCGTGGTGGTCGAGGAGCGCCTCGAGGGCCGCGAGGCGAGTCTCATCGCCGTCTGCGACGAGCAGGTGGCGCTGGCCCTGCCGCCGGCGCGAGACCACAAGCGCCTGGCCGACGGGGACCACGGCCCCAACACGGGCGGCATGGGCGCCTACGCGCCGCTGCCCGACCTCGACCCAGCCAGCGCGTCGGGGCTGGTGGCCACGATCCAGCGGCCCGTGCTGGCGGAACT
>DATHCS010000382.1:0-3848 GCA_035319405.1 Candidatus Dormiibacterota bacterium
CGGCAGGCGCACGTCGCACATCTCGGCGATGCGGCGGGTGTTGGCCAGGGCGTCCGGCAGCTCGCCCAGCCGCAGCGCCATCTCCGCCGCTGACTTGAGGTAGAACTCGGGCGTCTCGAACTTCAAGCGATTGGGCGTGTCGAGATTCGAGGCCGTGCCGATGCAGAGCAGCACGTCATGCGCCTCGGACTGGGCCTGGTGGACGTAGTGCAGGTCGTTGGTCGCCACGAGCGATAGCCCGACCCGTGGCGCCAGGCGCTGCAGCTGCTCGTTGAGCCGGCGCTGCTCGGGCAGGCCGTGGTCCTGCACCTCCAGGTAGAAGTTGCCGGGGCCGAAGATCTCGCCGTACTCCCCCGCCAGGCGTTGGGCGAGGTCCCAGTCCTCGGCCTCGAGCGCCCGCGGGATCTCGCCGTTGAGGCAGGCCGAGAGGCCGATCAGCCCCGCGGAGTGGCGGGCCAGGTGGTCGCGGTCGATGCGCGGCTTGTAGTAGTAGCCGTCGAGGTGGGCGTCGGTGACGAGACGGCAGAGGTTGCTGTAGCCGGTCCAGTCGCGGGCCAGCAGGACCAGGTGGAAGGGCTGCGCATCGGCCTTGCCCTCGCGATCGCCCATCGAGCGGCGCGCCACGTACGTCTCGACGCCGATGATCGGCTTGATCTCGCGGGCCCGGCAGGCCTGGTAGAAAGCGACGGCGCCGTAGAGCGCCCCGTGGTCGGTCAGGGCGAGGCTGTCGAACCCGCTCGCGCTGGCCTCCCCCACCAGGTCGTCGATGCGGGCCAGGCCATCGAGCAGGCTGAACTCGGAGTGGACGTGGAGGTGCGTGAAGTCGTTCGGGGCGACGGCGGTCACGGGCGTCCTCATGGTAGCGGCGCGGAGGCCGCGACGCGCCGGGGTGCGGCGACCGACCAACCTGCCGGATGGCTCTGGCGCCGTGATCCATGACGACGCATCGTGCTCGCCGACTGGAGGCGTCGACGCACGGCCCACATGGATGAGCGGACCGCGAGCAGGGCCATCGCGCGGACCCAGGGCTTCCTGTTCGCCGATCTTCGGGGCTACACGGCCTTCGTGGAGGCGCACGGCGACCAGGCCGCGGCCGATCTGCTCGACGCCTATCGCGCCCTCGTTCGCGCGGCCGTGCGGACCTCCGCGGGCGCCGAGATCAAGACGGAAGGCGATAGCTTCTACGTGGCCTTCCCATCGGTCGGTGATGCCGTCGTTTGCGGTCTCGCCATCACGGCAGGGGCTGCGCGATCGGCGGCCGAACGCCCAAGGCTGCCGATCGACGTCGGGGTCGGCATCCATGCGGGGGAGACGGTCGCGACGGACGAAGGGGTCGTCGGCTCGGCGGTGAACATCGCCAGCCGCATCGCTGCCGAGGCGGCCGGCGGCGAGGTCCTGGTCAGCGAGACGGTTCGATCCCTCGTGCGTACCAGCCTCGAGGTCCGCTTCGTGCCGCGCGGCCGGCGCCAGCTCAAGGGCGTGCGCGAGCCGATCGCCCTGTATGCCGCCGAGCCGGCGGCGACCAGCCGGGTAGCAGCTGGGCTGGCCGGCCGCTCCCGACCGCAGCTCAGGGCTGGCCGCACCGCGCTCGGAGCGGGCGTGCTCGCGCTCGCCGCGATCGTCGTCACTGGCGGAGTCCTGCTGCGGGGGTTCTCGCCGGCCGGAGCAGGTTCGTCAAGTTCGAGCCCGACGCCGGTATCGGGCGGCCTCGCCACGGGGGGCGCCTCATCGTCCACCGCAACCCTGGCCGTGCCTTCCGCAAGCGGCGCAGGACCCAAGGGCGTGATCGCGTTCGTCTCCTCGCAATCGGTGGGCTCCACCGCCACGGGCGACCGAAGCCAGATCTACACGGTCGATCTGGCAACCGGCCAGCGCGGCCACGCCCTCACCCCGATGGGCCAGGCCATCTGCGCGATGGCCTTTGCACCCGACATACAGCAGCTCGTCTACACGGCGGGTCAGCCATGCACCGGCGTGGACGCCCTGAGTGCGGGGCCCCCCACGGTGATCGATCTCGGGACCGGTGCGGCGCATCCCTGGCCTGGCACGTGGCGCCTGGACGTCTGCAGCGGCGGATGTCCCGCCGATGGGACCCCGTATGGGCGCTCGGAAGACCGGGCGTCGAACGGCGCGAGCCAGGCGCTCGTGACCAGGTCAGGCCTCCTCTCGCTCGTCGTCCAGCCCCACGCCCTCGGCTGGGCCAGCGACGGCTCGCTGCTGGTCTACGGAGAGACGGGTGCCGACACGAGCGTGGGCGGCCACCCCACGGACCAGGGCATCTACGCAGTCGCGGCTGACGGCGCCTCGGTGCGGCTGCTCGTACCCTTGAACCTGACCACCTCAGCGGCGCGCAATCCCATTCAATGCTGTGGGGTTGTTCGCACCAGCCGCTTCGACGAGATCCCTTGGGAATCTGGCTTCAGCGTTGCAGCCGACGGCCGAAGCATCACCTACGCCCGTCCCGGCGACGATCCCGGGCTTGATGAATTCGGCTACTTGAAGCCGTATTCCTCAGACATCTGGACCACCGACACGCGCGGCGGGGCCCCGGCGCAGGTCACCCAGGGCGTGGAGTACGCCTTCGATCCTGCCTGGTCGCCGGACGAAACCCGGATCGCATTCGGCGGGACGGGCGACATCTGGGTCGTCGATGCCCAGGGCTCGGGCCTGCAGCGCCTGACACACGACGCCGCGGACGATGCGCACCCGACGTGGTCGCCCGATGGCGCATGGATCGCGTGGAGCAAGGCGGTCGGCCTCGAGCGCCAACTGTGGGTGATGCGCGCGGACGGCACCGACCAGCACCTCCTGCTCGCGGGGAACCCTGGGGAGAACCTCAGCTACCCGCTCTGGGCACCAGGCGAGCGTACGCCCTGAGCCTGCCACCGTGAGGGATGGGCGGTGCAGCGCTAACGGGCCCGCTCCGGCTGCGGAGCCTCGAGCGCGGTAGAAGTCGGGCTCATGGCCGCGGCGTGCCTACGACGTCCTGACTCCTGGCGGATCACGATGGCCACGGCGACGACGATGATCGCGCCGCCCGCCAGCATGGTCGGGCTGATGACCTCGCCGAGCACGAGCCAGCCCAGGATCACGGCCACCACGGGGTTCACGTACGCATACGTCGCCACGCGCGAGATGGGCGCGACCTGCAGCAGCCAGGTATAGGCGGTGAAGGCCAGCAGCGAGCCGAAGACCACCAGGTAGCCCAGCGCCCAGACCGAGGTCGGGTGTGCGGCGATGAGGGCCGGGTCGAACGTTTCGCCCAGCGCCAGACCGCCGGCCAGCAGGGCAGCGCCTCCGAACAGCATCTCCCATGCCGTGAGGGCGAAGGGATCGCGCGGCAGGCGCAGGCGCGTCGAGAGGAACGATCCCGTGGCCCAGCAGAACGATGCGACCACCAGCGTCAGGAGGCCGGCCGGCTCGACCGTGCCGCTGAGGCCGGCCGGGACCACCATGATGGCCACGCCGCCGAAGCCCACCAGCACACCGAGCAGGGTGGCAGGGGCGATGACCTGGCCCGTGACGCGCCGCAGGACCATCACCCACAGCGGCACCGAGGCGATGATCAGCGCCGCGAGCGCCGAGGGCACGCTCTGTTCGCCGACATTCACCAGTCCGTTGCCGCCGAAGAGCAGCAACACGCCGACCGCCGCCGCACCGGCCAGCTCCACCGGCCGCGCCCGCAAGCGGGACACGCCCCCGCGCAGCAGGAGCACGCCGGCGACGACCGACCCGGCGATGAGGAAGCGGACGCCGGCGCTGGCCAGGGGCGGCAGCGCCTCGACCACGATGCGGATCGCCAGGTAGGTCGAGCCCCAGACGACGTAGACCACGAGCAGAGCCGCCCA
>DATHCS010000383.1:0-9642 GCA_035319405.1 Candidatus Dormiibacterota bacterium
GTTCGCGCGCACGGCCTACGAGTCGGCCTTCCTCAAGCTGTACTACCCGGCGCAGTTCGTGAGCGGGCTCATCAACGCCCAGCCCATGGGCTTCTACCCCGTCGAGGTACTCGTCAACGACGCGAAGCGACACGGCGTGGCGGTGCTACCGGTCGACCTGAACCGCAGCCGCTACCGGACCGGCACCGAGTGGGTCGGCATGCCTGGCGAGCCACTGCCGGACGGCTGCGGCATCGGTCGCCGGCCACAGCCGGTGCGCTCCTCGGCCTGCGTGGTGCCCGATCCCGCCACCCGTGACGGACTGGCCGCCCGGAGTGCCCAGGGCTATGGCATCCGCCTGGGGCTGCACCTCGTCAACGGCATCGGCGAGGAGCAGGGCGAGCGACTCGAGGCCGAGCTCGAGCAAGGCGGGCCGTACCGCTCGCTGGAGGACGTGGTGGTCCGCACGGGCCTGGCCGAGGAGGTGGTCGAACGCCTCATCCGGGCCGGCGCGATGGACTCGCTGGGGCGGCCGCGGCGCGAGCTGCTGTGGCAGCTGCGCGAGGTGGCCGGCGCGCAGCGGGGGCCACGGACGATGCGCGCACGCGAACGCCCGCTCGGCCTGCGCCTGCCTCCCACGCCTGCACCGTCGTTGCCGCCGCCCAGCGAGCTCGAGCGCCTCGGCGACAGCTACGCGATCCTCTCGCTCGACGCCCGGCGACAGGTGGTGGAGCTCTTCCGGCCGGCCCTCGATCGGCTGGGAGCGGTCCCGGCGGCGGCATTGGCCGACCATGCACCCGGTCGGATCGCCCTCGGGGGCCTGGTGGTGACCCGCCAGCACCCCATGACCGCGAAGGGCACCGTCTTCCTGGCCCTCGAGGACGAGACCGGCATGGTCAACGTGACCCTCTGGCCGGCGACGTGGGCGCGCCTGCGCGGGGTCGTGCGCCGCCACGCACTGCTCTACGTGGAGGGCACCCTGCAGCGCGACCACGCGGTGGTCAACGTCGTGGCGCAGCGCGTCCGCTCCCTGCCGGAACTGGCGCGGTCGGTCGGCGGGCCCGAGCGGCCCAGCGGCGTCCGCCAGCTGGGTCAGGCCGGGCTGCGCCGGCTCGGCTAGCTCGCCGCGCCCGCGCGGATGGTCCCGCCTGGGGACCTCAGCGGGCCGGCCGTGTCCCGCCAGCGGGGCGCTTGGCCTCGCGCCGCTGCCGCTTCTCGCGCTCGGCGCGGGCGGCCGCATTGCGCGCGCTCATCGAGCGCAGCCAACGTCGGTACCACGAGGCGAGGGCGGCGAAGATCATGCCCTGCAGCACGAGGAAGAGGCCGTTGCTCGCGATCAGCTCGGGCGCGGCCTGCTGGCCGGTGATCGCATAGACGCGCACCAGCAGCAGGGTCAGGGCGATGCCCTGCAGCATGCCCAGGCCGATGCCGAAGAGGTACGCGGCGCGCGGCGCAGCGAACCCACCCAGCAGCGAAGTCGTGGGGAACTGGATCAGGAACTGCACGGCCAGTGACGTCACGGCATCACCCGGGGCCGGGTTGGTGGCGTCTCCGGTCAGCGGCATCACCCCCGCCAGGATGATGCTGAGCAGGCCCAGGCCGAAGGCCAGCCAGAGCAGGGGCGTGGTGCGCGCGATCTGCGGCAGGGCCGCCACGTCACCGCGGAAGTCCGGGGCGTGGATGTCGAGGGTGGCGAAGAGCGATGCGCGGCCGACGCCGCGCTTGGGGACCGTCGCGCTCGCAGCGCTGCCGGAAGCGGCGGGCGCCGCGCCTGCCTCGCTGAGCTCCTCGCTCGTGGCCTCGGCGGGGGCCTGGCTGGCGCGGTAGCGTCGGCGGGCCTCGGCGCGATCGGTGCGCTTGGCGCGGGCCACGGCTGACTCCTTCGTGATGGTGGGAGCGGAAATGGTACCGCAGCGGCCCTTCACCACGGGCGTCGCCCGGTCGCTCGGGCCGAACGGCGCCGATGAGCGTCGCACGCATCGGCAGGGATGGCGTCGTGAAGCCGCAGGCCGGTGCCCGACACGCGCCACGTACGCCGGCGATGAGGCTCGGCCAATCCCGGCCCGATACAACGGCTCCCGGTCGCCGCCGTCCATCCGTCGGGAGGTCCTCGGATGCCATCGCGCGTGCGCTTCGCCCTGCCATCGTTCCTCGCCCTGATCCCGGCCCTGGCCCTGAGCGGGGAGCTCGTGACGGCCGCTCCGGTCGTCGTCCCGGCGGCCGCGGTCAGCTGGCCACCGGCCACGGGCGTGCTGCTGAGCGAGGTCGCGACCGGGGGCGCGACCGCGTCGGACGAGTTCGTGGAGCTCTACAACGCCGCACCGAGCCCGGTGGACCTTGCGTCGCTGGAACTCGCCTACATCAGCGCCAGCGGCGCCACGATCACGCGCAAGGCGAGCTGGCCAGGCGGACAGGTCCTGCTGCCGGGCCAGCACCTCCTGGCCGCCAACGCGGCGGGCGCCTACGCGAGCGCCGCTGATACCGCGTACAGCGGTGGCCTCGCGGCGACGGGCGGGGCGCTGGTGCTGCGGGTGGCCGGCGGGGCGGTCGTCGACGCGGTCGGCTGGGGCGACGCCACGAACGCGTTCGTCGAAGGGAGCGCTGCGCCGGCACCCGCGGCCGGAGCAAGCATCGAGCGCCTGCCGGGCGGGGACCTGGGCGGCGCCCAGGACAGCAACGACAACGCGAGCGACTGGGTCGCGCGGGCGGAGCCGAACCCGCAGGGCCTGCTCGACCCTCCGCTCCCCATCGCCACGCCGGCCGGACCGACGACGGTCAGTCCGACCGTGGGGCAGACGACGTCCGCCACGCCAACCCCGGAGCCGCCGACGACCGCGTCGCCGAGCCCGACCCTCGCGCCGACCTCGACCGCCTCGCCATCCGTAGTTGGCACACCGGCGCCATCGCCGACCGAGCGGCCCACGCCGATCGCCGCGGCCCGCGGGTTGCCGCCCGGCAGCTCGGCCATGGTCGAGGGTGTCCTCACCGTTCCGCTTGGGCTCGTCGACGATGGGCGTGGCGCGTTCGTCGAGGACGAGAGCGGAGGCGCCGCGCTCTACCTCGACTCCGGTGCCTGGCCGGCGGCACCGGCGGGGAGCGTTGTTCGCGTGCGCGGCACGCTCGATCAGCGCTACGCCCAGACGACGATCCGTGTGGCTTCACCGGGCGACCTGGCGCTCGTCGGAGCCGGGGCCCTCCCCGAGCCCGTCGAGGCATCGACGGGCGGTGCCGGGGAGACGATGGAGGGCCTGCTGGTTCGCGCCTCCGGTCGGATCGTCGCCGGGCCGGACGCCCTCAGCGACGGATTCGCCGTGGACCTGGACGATGGCAGCGGCAGCCTGCGGGTGGTCGCCCCGGCGGCGAGCGCCATCGCGGCGGACGCGCTCCGCCGTGGCTCGACGGTGACCCTCGTGGGCCCGCTTGGCCAGCGCGATTCGAGCGGCAGCGGCACCGCCGGCTACCGGCTCTACCTTCGCTCGCCCGCCGTGATCACGGCCCTTGTCCCGCCATCGCCGACCCCCTCTGGTGGCGCCTCGCCGTCCACGCCGACGGCAACGGGCATCGCCACGCCGACGCCAACGGCGAGCGCCTCCGGCGGCACGAGTGCCTCGCCCTCCGCGGACGGGATCGTCTCCATCGCCAGCCTTCTCGCCCGACCTGGCGCGCGCGTGCGTGTGGTGGGCACCGTCACGTCCCCCAGCTCGACGTGGGGCGTGGACGGGCGACGGGTCACGATCGAGGACCCCAGCGGGGCCATCCTGCTGCGGCTGCCGAGCGGCGTCCGCCCGGCCGGGGTCGGCCAGCGGCTCGACGTGCACGGCCGCGTGGGCCACTATCTGGGCGCACCGCAGCTCGAGGCCGAGGCCGCGCCGGCGCGCCTCGGCAGCGGTGGTGTCTCCCCTCGTGCGATCGGCCACGGCCCGCTCGGCTCGGCCTGGACGTGGCGGCTGGCCATCGCCGTCGGTCGCGTCCTCGAGGCCCGGCACGGGGCGACGAGCTGGCGTGCCGAGCTGCAGCTCAGCGACGGTTCGCGCCTGCCCGTCGGCGGCGGCCTCTCCGCGCTGGGCGCCGGCCGTCGCGTGGTCGTCGGGGCACGACTGGCCGTCACGGGGATCGTCCGTCCGCCCGCATCGGGCGCCAGCGACCGCCGGCGCTACCTGGTGGCCCGCAGCGCGTCGGACGTGGCGCTGGTCCGCGCCGCCGCCCCGGGCGGTTCCCCCACCGGCGGCGACAGCGGTGGGTCGTCGGGCGGCGCGGTCGCCGCCTCGGCTGCGCCGGGTGCGCCTGTCGAGGTCGACCTGGCCGACCTCGCCGACCACGACGGCCGGCTGGTGCGGGCGGGGGGCGTCGTCGTCGACATCGCCCCCGCCAGCCTCCGCGTCGACGACGGTACGGCCCAGGCTCTCGTGCGATCCGAGCCTGGGGCGAGGGCCAACTCGACCGCGCCGCCGCTCGACGTGCCGCTGGGGGCGGTGGTGAACGTGGTGGGGACCGTCGCGGAGGGCGACGACGGTTGGGAGATCCACCTTCGGACTGCGGCGGACCTCACGGTCGCGGCAGGCCTCGACCCTTCCGCCGCCCCGTCGGCCACGCCGCCCCCGGCCGACGGGTCAACGGTCTACGGCGCCGGATCGACCGAGGCGGATGCCCGGTCCGCCGGTCTGAACTCGCTGCTGCCCGTGGGATTCGCCTCCCTGGCCGGCCTCGGCATGGCCACGCTGCTCCTCGGTTGGCAGCTGCGCCGCCGGCGCGCGGCGAAGGTGGCGGAGCGCGTGGGCGCCCGGCTGGCGGCGCTCGCGGAGCCGACGGTGCCCGCCGATCGAACATCCGTTCGGCCGTGACGATCGCGGGGGGCTACCGCCGAGCGGGCGCAGACCGGTCCCCGGCTGCACCGTGGCCCCGGGTGGCCGTGCATGGATCACGCTCGGCCGTGCTTGACGCTCGCACGAGGGCCGCACTATCCTCGCCGCAGCTCCGCACGGGGCGATCAGCGCTCACGAGGGAAGGCCTTGCCGAACGCGGACCCCCGCGTCGCGATCCCGGACGGTCAACGGCAGTACCACATCGACCTCGGTCCTGGTGACCTGGCCGAGTACATCCTTCTCCCTGGTGACCCCGATCGCACCGAGCGGATCGCCACGCGCCTGGACCGCGTGGACCTTTCCCGGCGTCACCGCGAATTCGCTTCCGTCACCGGCTCCTACCGGGGCCGCCGGGTCTCCATCGTCTCGACCGGGATCGGGGCGGACAACATGGAGATCGCGATCGCGGAGATCCTGGCCATCACGCAGCGACCCACGTTCGTGCGGGTCGGCTCGTGTGGCGTTTTGCAGGCGGACATCGAGCTGGGCGACCTCGTCATCAGCAGCGGGGCGGTCCGACTCGAGGCCACCACGGCGTTCTTCGTCAGCGATGGCTATCCCGCGGTCGCCGATTACACGGCGGTCGCGGCCCTGGTCGAGGCCGCGGCGCGGCTGGGCCACCGAGCCCACGTCGGCATCACGGCCACTGCGCCCGGCTTCTTCGGGGCGCAAGGTCGACCCATCCCGCAGCTGCCCATCCGGTTCCCGGACCTGGCTGCGGACCTGGGGCGGCAGCGCGTCCTGAACTTCGAGATGGAGGCCTCGGCGCTGCTCGTCCTGGCCGGCCTGGCCGGCTGTCGGGCGGGCGTCGTGTGCGCGGCGTACGCGCAGCGGACCACCGGCCGCTTCGTCCAGGAAGCGGCACGGGCGCAGGCCGAGGCGGCCTGTATCGAGACCGGCCTGGAGGCGCTGTGCATCCTGGCCGACATGGAAGACGCCACGCGCGCCGCCGAGGCGGCACACTGGCGACCATCGCTCTGGACTCCCATGGTGGTGTCCTGAGCTAGTCAGGCAGACGGGCGGAGCCGGGGCAGAGACCACGGACCGCCACCAGCACCCGGAGGACCGGGAGGAGGATGACCGGCATGGCCCAGGCCTACTGCGTCAAGGACAAGATGAAGGTCGAGATCCAGAACCCGCAGCGCATCACGATGAAGAACGGCAAGCCCGCGTGGAAGGGCACCTGCCCCAAGTGCGGCAACAGCGTGTTCCGGATCGGCGCCTAGGCGCGAAACGACGCGAAGCCTGGAGGCCCCGGCCGGGTATCCGGCCGGGGCTTCTTCATGCCTCGTTCAGCCGTGCGCCCCGGCTCATGGTGCCAACGTGCGATGGTCCGAAGCGCACGCCGCGGCGGTCCGACCGGCTCCCCGGGGCGAGCCGGTCCCGTTGGTACAATCGGCCCGAGATGACGGTGGAGGCGCCGCAGCTGCGGACGACGGTTCGTGCGCGCCCCCGTCTATCCTCCGCCGGCCCGCTCGTGCTCGCCCTCGACCTGGGCGCGAGCCGCATCCGCGGCGGCGTCATCGCGCCGGACGGGCACCTCCTCGCCCGGGAGGCCCGCCCTACGCCCCTGGCCGACGGGCCGCAGGCCGTGCTGGCGGCGTGCATCGCGAGCGTGCGCGCGGCCCGTGACGGGCTCGAGCCGGCGGGCCGGGCCAGTATCGGCGCGGTCGGTGTCTCGGCGCCGGGCCCCCTCGACGGGGCCACCGGCACGCTGCTCGAGCCGCCCAACCTGGGGCCGGCCTTCCGCGACCTCCCGCTGGCCGAGCCACTCTCGGGTGCGCTGGGCCTGCCCGTTGCCGTCGAGCGCGACACCAACGTGGCCGCTCTGGCGGAGGGCGCCTTCGGGGCGGCCCGGGGCATCGACGACTTCCTGTACCTGACGGTCTCCTCGGGCATCGGCGGTGCGGTCGTGGCCGGCGGCAACCTCCTGCGCGGCACGGACGGCCTGGCCGGTGAGCTGGGCCACGTCTCGGTCGATCTCGACGGGGCCGCCTGCGGCTGCGGTGGGCGTGGCCACCTCGAGGCCATCGCCTCTGGCCTGGCCATCGCCCGCGCTGCTCACGCGCCCGACGCGAGCGTCGTCGCGGCCGCCGAGCTGGCGGGCGATCCGGCCGCGATGGCCGTCATGGAACGGGCCCGTCGGGCCTTCGCCACGGCGCTGGTCGGTTTCGTCGACGTGTTCGCGCCGCGCCTGATCGTGGTCGGTGGCAGCCTCGCCGCCGCGCAGGGAGAGCGCTGGCTCGGGCCCGCGCGCGAGGCGATCGCCCGCGAGGCCTTCCGGACGGCAGCGCGCCGCGTGCGCCTCGTGCCCGCCGCCCTCGGCGACGACGTGGGCCTGATCGGCGCGCTGCCGCTTCTGGCCCTTCGCGGCTTGGTGCCGCGACCCGCTCAGCCCATCCCGCACGATCGAGCCACGGGGCCCGAGCGTGCCAAGCGCTTGGAGGTTGCTCCCTCATGACCGTCCGTGTCGGCATCAATGGTTTCGGCCGCATCGGCCGCCAGACCCTGAAGGCCCTGTTGGAGCGGGTGCCCGAGGCAGAGGTGGTCGCCGTGAACGACGTGGTCGACACCGCCACCAACGCCCTGCTCTTCAAGCACGACTCGACCTACGGCGCATTCCCCGGCACGGTCAGTCATACCGACGACACGCTGGTCGTCGACGGCCACACGATCCGCTCGCTGCAGCTCAAGGATCCCGCGCAGCTGCCCTGGCGCGAGCTGGGTGTGGAGATCGTCGTCGAGTCCACCGGCATCTTCACCGACGCGACCAAGGCCGCCGTCCATCGCGACGCCGGCGCGCGAAAGGTGATCATCAGCGCCCCGGCCAAGAACGAGGACGTGACGGTGGTGCTGGGCGTCAACGAGGGCATGTACGACCCGGACAAGCACCACATCATCAGCAACGCCAGCTGCACCACCAACTGCCTCGCCCCGGCGGCCAAGGTCGTGCACGACGCGTTCACCATCCGACGCGGCCTGATGAACACGATCCACTCCTACACGAACGACCAGCGCATCCTCGACGTGGCCCACAAGGACCCACGGCGGGCACGCTCGGCCGGCCTCAACATCATCCCCACCACGACGGGCGCGGCGAAGGCGCTGGCGCTCGTCATCCCTGACCTGAAGGGCAAGTTCGACGGCTTCAGCCTGCGCGTGCCGACGCCGACCGTGAGCGTCGTGGACTTCACCGCGGAGCTCGAGCGGGACGCCACCGCCGATGAGCTGAACGCGGCCTTCCGGGCCGCCGAGGCGGGGCCGCTGGCGGGCATCCTCGGCGTGAGCGACGAGCCGCTCGTGTCGTCGGACTTCCGAGGCGACAGCCGCTCCTCGATCATCGACAGCCCCTCCACCATGGTGCTCGGCGGCAACTTCGTGAAGGTCATCGCCTGGTACGACAACGAGTGGGGCTACAGCTGCCGCGTCGCCGACCTGGTCAGGTACGTGGGCGAGCGCCTCTAGGCAGCCGCCCGACAGCGCAAGGACGCAGCCATGGACAAGCTCACCATCCGCGACCTGGACGCCGCCGGCAAGCGCGTCTTCGTGCGTGTCGACTTCAACGTGCCCCTCGCCGACGGCAAGGTCACCGACGACACGCGCATCCGGGCGGCCGTGCCCACGATCCGCTACCTGCGGGACCAGGGCGCCATCGTCATCCTCGCCAGCCACCTCGGGCGGCCCGGCGGCAAGGTCAACGACACGTACCGCCTGCGACCGGCGGCGGAGCGCCTGAGCCAGCTGCTGGGCGTCAAGGTGCCGGTCACCGGGGACGCCCTGGGGAGCGGCACGGTCGATGCCATCGCCCGCCTCAAGCCCGGCCACGTGATCATGCTGGAGAACCTGCGCTTCCACGCGGAGGAGGAGGCGAACGACCCCGAATTCGCCAAGGCGCTGGCCAGCTACGCCGACGTCTACGTCAACGATGCCTTCGGGACGGCCCACCGCGCGCACGCCTCGACGGTCGGGGTGGCGCAGCTCCTGCCGGCCTACGCGGGCCTGCTCATGGAGCGCGAGATCCGCGCCCTCAGCGCGCTGCTGGAACACCCCGAGAGGCCCTTCGCGGCGGTCATCGGCGGGGCCAAGGTCTCGGACAAGATCAAGGTGCTGGACAACCTGATGCGGCTCGTCGACACGTTCGTCGTCGGTGGCGGCATGGCCAACACCTTCCTCGTGGCGCAGGGCTACCCCGTCGGCAAGAGCCTCCTCGAGCGTGACCGCGTCGAGGACGCCAAGCGGATCCTCGCCGACGCCGCGGCCAAGGGCGTGCATTTCGTGCTGCCCAGCGACGTGGTCGTGGCCAAGGAGGTCACGCGTGGCGCCGAGCACAAGGTCGTGCCCGCCAGCAAGATCCCCAACTCGTGGTCCGCGGTGGACGTCGGACCGGCCTCCCGGGCCGCCTTCGAGGTTGCCCTCGACGACGCACGGACGATCCTGTGGAACGGACCGCTGGGCGTCTTCGAGGTGCCGACCTTCGGCGACGGGACACGGGCCATGGCGCGCTACCTGGCACGACGCGCCGAGGCGGGTGCGACCGTGGTCGTGGGGGGCGGCGACTCCGTGGCCGCCGTCGAGCAGCTGGGCCTGGCCGCCAAGATGAGCCATATCTCGACCGGCGGCGGGGCGTCGCTGGAGTTCCTGGAGGGCCGCGAGCTGCCGGGCATCGCCGCGCTGCTCGACCGTCCTGCATCGGCCGAGGCTCCTCCCCGCGAGCCGGCGACCGCCGGCGCCGCACGGACGAAGGTCGGGCCATGAACACCGAGATCGAGCTCATCGATGCCCGCGAGATCCTCGACTCGCG
>DATHCS010000384.1:0-4804 GCA_035319405.1 Candidatus Dormiibacterota bacterium
GTTGCCGCCGTACGTGCCGCCGTGAGCCCCGGGTGCCCAGCGGTCGAGCAGCTCACGCCGGGCGATGAGGCCCGAGAGCGGCAGCCCCGACGCGATGCCCTTGGCCATGGTCAGGATGTCGGGCTGGACGTCCCAGTGCTCCACGGCGAAGAGGCGTCCGGTGCGCCCGAAGCCGGTCTGCACCTCGTCCGCCACGAGCAGGATGCCGTGGGCGCGCGTGATCTCGCGCAGGCGCGGCAGGAAGCTCGCCGGCGGCACCACGTAGCCGCCTTCGCCCAGCACCGGCTCGACGATGATCGCGGCCACGCGCTCGGCGGGGATCATCTGTGCGAAGAGGAGCTCCAGCTGGGCCTCCCAGTCGCAGCTGCAGGCGTGCGGCGCGTGGGCGCGGCCGGGGGCGCGGTAACAGTAGGGGAAGGTCGTCTGGTAGACCGAACCGGGCAGTGGCTCGAAGTCGCCGCGGATCGTGACGCGCGAGCTGGTGAGGGCCATCGTCTGGGCGGTGCGGCCGTGGAAGCCGCCGCGGAAGGTGACGATCGCCGGGCGGCCCGTCGCGACGCGCGCCAGCTTGACGGCGGCCTCCAGGGCCTCGGCGCCGCTGTTGGAGAGGAAGGCGCCCCACCCTTCGCCGGGCAGGAGGTGGGCCAGCCGCTCGTGCAGGCGCAGCCCCGCCTCGTGGTAGACGATGTTTTGCTGACCGTGCAGCAGGCGTGCCGCCTGCTCCTGGATGGCGGCCACCACGCGCGGGTGCGCATGGCCGGTGTTGGTGACCCCGATGCCGCAGCTGTAGTCGAGGTAGCGCTCCCCCTCGACAGTGATGAGCCAGGAGCCCTCGCCGCGGTCGATCACGAGGTCCGTGTAGCGCGTCCACACCGCCGGCACGACCGAGCGATCGGGGAGGGTTTTGGGAGTGGTGGCGGGCGCGGTCATGGAATCCTCCGCAGGTGGTGGGGCGGTCCGCCCTCGGCGAGGGGTCGATCGGCGCGCGCCCCGGCGGGGCTCAGCCCTCGCGCGAACGGTACCGCGCGATGAGGTTGGTGGAAACGACAAAGCCGACCGCGACCAGGAACACGAGCGAGCCGATCACGTTGACCTGGACCGGCAGCGCGTTCTTGATCACGCCGTAGACCCAGATGGGGAACGTGTTGGTCGTGCCCGAGACGAAGTTGGTGATCACGAAATCGTCGATGGAGAGCGAGAAGGCCAGCAGGGCGGCGGCCATGATGCCGGGGAAGATGAGCGGGAAGGTGACACGCCAGAAGGTGATCCAGGGGTTGGCCCCGAGGTCCGCCGCCGCCTCCTCGAGTCGCCGGTCGAAGCCCGACAGGCGGGCCTTCACCGTCACCACCACGTAGCTGATGTTGAACATGATGTGGGCGATGAGGATGGTCGTGAAGTTGGTCGGGTAGAGGGTCGGCACCTTGCCCGCCAGCGGTTGTAGGGCCGTCGCCACGAAGAGCGTCAGCAGGCTCGCCCCGAGCACCACCTCCGGCGTGGCCATGGGCAGGAAGAGGAACGTGTTGATGGCCCCCCGGCCGCGGAAGGAGTAGCGCGTCAGGCTAAGGCCGATGAGCGTGCCCAGGATCGTCGCGAAGATCGTGGAGAGGAAGGCGATGGCGATGCTCGTGGCGAACGACTGCGGCAGCCCCGGCCAGTCGAAGGGGTGCAGCCACCCCTGCAGCGAAAAGTGGTTCCAGGTGTAGTTGAACTTCCCGACGGGCTCGTTGAAGCTGAAGACGATCATGATCGCGATCGGGATCATCAGGTAGCCGATCGCCAGTGCCGTGAACACCGGCAGCAGGAAGCGGTCGAAGAGGCGCAGGAAGCCGCCCCCGCCCGCCGCTCGGGCCTGCGTCTCGCCGCGCTCGAGGGTCGCGCTCGTCATCGCTCAGCCTGTCAGCTGCTCGGTGCCCAGCAGGCGCGCGTAGACGAAGACGGCGACGAGGATGCCGCCCATGAGGATGAACGAGAGCGCGGCCCCCACGGGGAAGTCGTTCTGCACCAGCAGCTTGCGCTGGATGACGTTGCCCAGCATCTGGGTCGTGGGGTTGCCCAGCAGCTCGGCGTTCACGTAGTCGCCCATGGCCGGGATGAAGGTCAGCAGCGTGCCGGCGAAGATGCCCGGCAGGGCGAGGGGCACGGTGATTCGCCGGAAGCTCGCCACGCGGTTGGCGTACAGGTCGCCGGCGGCCTCCAGGAGCCGCGGGTCGATCTTCTCCAGGGCCACGTAGAGCGGCAGGATCATGAAGGGCAGGAAGTTGTAGGTGATCCCGAAGAGCTGTGCGATCGGCGTCCCGGTCAGGCTGAAGTCCGCGGGCAGGATGCCCAGGGTGTGCTTCAGCGTGCCCAGCAGCGGGCCCTCGTCGCCGAGCAGGATCTTCCAGCTGATCGTGCGGATGAGGAAGCTGGTGAAGAACGGCGCGATGACCAGGAAGAGGATCAGGTTCTTGTAGCGACCGCCGCGGAAGGCGACGGTGTAGGCGACCGGGAACCCGATGAGCAGGGTCAGGATGGTGGCCAGGCCGCCGTAGAGGATCGAGTTCCAGATCTGGCGGGTGTAGAGCTGCAGCGCTGTGGCGTAGTTGGCCAGCCCGGCGTTGGCCTGGTAGCCGCTGTCCACGTTGCCCGTCGAGATGGAGTAGAGGAACATCTGGAACGACGGGACCGCGTAGAACACGACGAGGTAGGCGACGCCGGGCAGGAGCAGCAGGTAGGGCGTCGCGCGGCTGATCCGCGCCATGAGGCTCGGTCCGCTCGCCCTCGCGGGCAGCGTCGTGGCGGCCATCCCGCTCCCTCTCCCTCCTGTCGGCCGGTGGGCCGTCCGTTCAGCCGGACCTCATGCGCCCGAGAGCTGCCCGAACAGGTCGTTCATCTTGGCCTCGATCTCGGGCTTCAGAAACTGGAAGTTCTTCTGCTTGGCGATGACGTCCTGGGGCGGGAAGACGAGGGGGTTCTGGAGCAGCGTCGGATCGAGCGTCTTCATCACCTCGGCCGCGCCCTCGACCGGGGAGACGTAGTACACGTAGTCCGCGATCTGGGCCGCGATGGCCGGGTCGTAGACGTAGTCCATCATCAGCTCGGCCGTGTACTTGTTCTGGGCGCCCTTGGGGATGAGCATGTTGTCGGTCCAGATCATCGTCCCCTCCTCGGGGAAGACGAACTTGTCGTCCGGCTCGCCCGACGAGGCCAGGTCGCCCGACCAGACCATCGCCGCCCAGACCTTCTTCTGCCCGAAGTCCTGGAGGTAGCTGTTGCCGGTGAAGCGCAGCCCCTGCCCGACGAGCGGCTCGATCGCGTCGTAGACCTGCTGCAGATCGGCCTCCGTGACGGTGTCGGGATTGGGATCGATGCCGAGCTTCAGCAAGGTCAGGCCGAACGTGTCGCGAGCCTCCTCCAGGAAGGTGACCTTGTTGGAGGGAATGCTCCACAGGTCGGCCACCTTGGTCGGAGCGGCGATCTTGGCGTCCGTGAGCGCCTTGGCGCTGTAGCCCACACCGGTCATGCCCGACTGCCAGGGGTAGTGGTAGTTGTTGTCCGGGTCCCACGACACCCCGCGCAGCGGCTGGCGCAGGTTCTGCACGCAGTTCGGCGTGTTGGCGTGGTCGATGGCCTCGATCCAGCCCTTGCCGATGAGCTGCGCGGCGAACGAGTCCGTCAGCACGATCAGGTCCCAGCCGGTAGACAGGCCGTTGTTGAGGGCCGGCTGGATGGTCGCGATGAAGGAGGGGTTGGCGTCGATCTTCTCCTGGTAGTCGACGTCGACGCTGTACTTCTTCTTGAAGCCCTCGAGGGTGGGCGAGGAGCCGGGCGCGTACTCGCCGGCCTCCCCCGCCTTGCCGGCGAGGTCGATGTAGGCCGTCCAGTTGGCAAAGTGCAGGGGGCCGGTGACGGCCTTCGGCGTGGCCGGAGCGGGGGTCGGCGTGGGCGGAGCCGTGGGGCTCGGCGCCGGCGTGCCGGTGGTCGAGGGCGTCTCGCTCGCCGCGCCGCCCACACAGGCGGCCAGGAAGGCGGAGACGCCCACCAGGCCGCTCGCCTGCAGGAAGCGGCGGCGGCTGAGCGGGGCCTCGGAGAGGCGGGCGAGGGGATCGTTCATCCGTGCTCCTCCAGCGCGATGCAGCGACCGGTCACGCCTGCTCTCCCTCGTCGGGCGCGCCAGGGGTCATCTTCACCACGAATGAGTGGTCGGGCGACCAGGTCAGCTGGACCTCCTCGCCGGGAGCCCACAGCTCGGCCTTCGTCGCTCGCTCCATGTTCTGCTCGTAAACGGTCAGGTGGGCACCGCCCCGAGCCTCCACGATGTACTGCGTGCTGACGCCGATGTACGAGGCGTCGCGGATGACGCCTTGCAGATGGTTGTGCCCGCCGGGCACGGTCTCCGTGGTCTCGTGCAGGCGGATCTTCTCCGGCCGCACGCCGATCGCGACGGACTCCTCGCCGTCGAGCAGCGCCGCCGGGACGCGCACCTGCGTCTGGTCGGCCAGGGTCACCACCGCGTAGCCGTCGGCCGTCCCGCTGCGCGTGCCTGGCAGCAGGTTGCTCACGCCGAGGAAGCCAGCCACGAAGCGCGTCGTGGGACGCTCGTAGAGCGACTCGGGGTCTCCCAGCTGCTCGTAGCGGCCCTCGTTCATGACGGCGATGCGGTTGGACATCGTCATCGCCTCTTCCTGGTCGTGGGTGACGTAGATGAAGGTGATGCCGACCTCGAGCTGGATCGCCTTGAGCTCGATCTGCATCTCCTCGCGGAGCTTGAGGTCGAGCGCCCCGAGCGGCTCGTCGAGGAGGAGAACGCGGGGCCGGTTGACGA
>DATHCS010000385.1:0-4186 GCA_035319405.1 Candidatus Dormiibacterota bacterium
CCAGAGCCAGCTGCCAGGCACGGGTCCCCAGGGAGAAGAAGGCCCAGGCCTGCGCGGGCTCGGTGAGCGCGATCGCCGCCACGCAGGAGAGGACCGTCACCACCGCCAGCGCCAGGGCCGCCGCGGGCCGCGGCCGGCCGAGGCGCATCGCCGCGATCAGCAGCGCCGGCCAGATCAGGTAGAACTGCTCCTCGACCCCCAGCGACCAGTAGTGCAGCAGCGGGGACGGTGGCGCATCCGCTGCGAAGTAGTCGGTGGCGTTGATCGCGAAATGGATGTTCCCGACCGACAGCGCGACTGCCACCGCGTCGCCGGCCAGGCTCCACAGGTCGAGCGGCGACAGCACGAACCAGGAGACCGCCAGGGTCGCCACGAGCACGACCGCGGCGGCGGGCAGGATGCGACGCGCTCGCCGGGCGTAGAAGTCGCTCAGGCTGACCCGCCCGTGCCGCTCGCGCTCGCGCAGGAGCAGGCCGGTGATCAGGAATCCTGAGAGGACGAAGAAGACGTCGACCCCGATGAAACCGCCGCTCACACCCAGCAGGTCGGCGTGGAAGAGGAGGACGAGCAGGATGGCGACGCCGCGCAGCCCCTCGAGGTCGGGACGGAAGGCGTCCCCGGGCATGCGCACGGCCGCCGGCCGGGCCATCACCCCGCCATGGTACGGCCGCGCTCGACGCGCCGACCAGTCTCCGGATGACCCTGCCGCGGGCTCACCGCGTTCGAGGCCTGGCTCGACGGGCCCGGCGCATCGGCTGTCGCGTATCCGATACTGGATCGATGATCCTCAGCGACGTGCGCGACCCGCGGCTCGTCACGGTCCGCCGGGGTGGGACGCTGGAGGACGCCGACCACCACCGGCTGGCACGGTGGGCGGCCGACTGCGCGGAGCACGTGCTGCACCACTTCGAGCGGGCGCGCCCAGGCGACGATCGCCCTCGGCGCGCCATCGAGCTCGCGCGGGCATGGGCGCGCGGCGAGGTCACCATGAGCGAGGCGCGCGCGGCGGCCGGCCACGCGAACGCCGCGGCCAGGGACCTGGGGGGAGCGGCACGACACGCCGCCCACGCGGCCGGCCAGGCCGCGGCCGTGGCCCACGTCGCGGCGCACGAGCTGGGTGCGGCTGCCTATGCGATCAAGGCCGCTCGGGCCGCCGCGCCGGACGGACAGGGCGAGGGTGCGGGGCGAATCGAGTGCCGCTGGCAGCGCGACCAGCTCCCCGCCGCGATCCGTGAGCTCGTCCTCGACGATGAGCGATCGCGGAACGACATCTGCTGGTCGGTCTTCGACGGCTGACCCGTCCGGCCCGCTCGGCGCGCCGTCGCCCGGGCCCCGATTCCGTACCGTTTGTATCGTGGTCATGATGGCGGAACCGCAGCGTCCACCGAGCGCCCCGACCGGCCAGCTCGCCGAGCTGCGCTTCCTGCACCGTGTCGCCCGCCTCGCTACGACGGCCCGCACCTGGGACGAGCTGCTGGAGACCGTGGTGGACGAGACGCGCGACGCGCTCGGCGCGGACGTCTCGTCGCTCTACCTGCTCGACCGGGACGGAGCCCACCTGACCCTCGCCGCGACCAACGGGCTCGATCGCTTCCAGATCGGCCGGGCGCGCGTCCCCTTCGGGCTGGGCGTGACGGGACATGTGGCGGCGACGCGCAAGCCGCTGCTGATCCCGGACGTCAAGGCGGAGCCGCGCTTCCTCTGGGTACGCGGCCTCGATCAGCGTCGCTTCATCGCCTCGATGCTCTCCGTGCCCCTCTCGTGGCACGACCAGGTCGTGGGCGTGCTCAACGTGCAGACCGAACGGCCGCGCGACTTCAGCGAGGCCGACGTGGCCCAGCTGGGCGCGATCGCCGACCTGCTGGCGGGGATCGTGGAGAAGGGCCGCCTGCAGACCGAGGCCGAGGCCCGGGTGATGGCGCTGCAGGAGATCGACGAGTCGCGCTCCGAGCTGGTCGCCCTCGTGACCCACGAGCTGCGCACGCCGCTCGCCGTGGTGCGCGCCTACACGGAACTCCTCGCCGAGGAGCCGGCGCTGCAAGGCCGCCCGTCGCGCGACGTGACGCGTCGCCTCCAACGGGCTGCCTGGCACGACGCCGCGCTGGAACAGATCGAGCGGCTGGACCGGCTCGTCGATTCCATCCTTGCCTCGGTGCGCGTCGTGCCCGACCAGCCCGCCGATGTCTCGCCGGTGGACGTGGCGGCCCTGGTGGACGAGCTCGGGGCGGGACTCGCGCCGCTGCTCCGACAGCATCCCCTCGAGCTGCGCGGCGTCGGCCGGCTCTACGCACTGGCCGACCCGCCGCGCCTGCGTCAGCTGCTGGAGCACCTCGTCGAGAACGCCGTCAAGTACGCCCCGCCGGAGACGGTGGTGACGATCGACTGGGCGCTCGTGGAGGGGATCGTGCGGGTGGGCGTGACCGATCAGGGGCCGGGCGTGCCGGAGGAGTGGCGCGAGCGCATCTTCGAGCCGTACGCGCGGCGTGACACGCACACCGCACGGGGCTCGGGGATCGGGCTTTACGCCGCGAAGCGTCTCGCCGAATCGATGGGGGCGCGCCTGTGGTGCGAACCCGCCGAGCCGGTCGGGGCACGGTTCGTGGTCGCCCTGCCGGCCGCGGCCGCGATCTAGGGCGATGGCGTGACGCGCACGTTGCGGATCCTGGTGGTGGACGACGACCCGGCCATGGTCGGCGCGATCACGGCCCTCGTCGGCACCGAGGGGCATCAGGTCATCACGGCCTACGACGGCATCACCGCGGTGCGGCGCCTGCGCGAGGAGGCACCTGACCTCGTGCTGCTCGACCTGGCCATGCCCGGGCCGGATGGGTTCACGGTCACCGGCCAGGTTCGTGCCGCCGGGGACACGCCGATCCTCGTGGTGAGCGGCGAGAGCAGCGAGGAGGCGAAGGTCCGCGCGCTTCGCCTGGGCGCGGACGACTACCTGGTCAAGCCCTTCGGCAAGCGGGAGCTGCTGGCGCGCATCGAGGCGGTGATGCGCCGCGTCGACCGCGTCGCCGTCCCGACGGGCGGCGAGGCGGTGCTTCGCGCCGGACCGCTGGCCCTGGACCCGGCTCGCCACCGGGCGCTGGTCGGCGCAGCTCCGGTCGCGCTGACGGCCACGGAGTACCGCCTGCTCGAAGCGCTCGTGCGGGCCGAGGGCGCCATCGTGCCGCACGATCGGCTGGTCCGCGCCGGCTGGCCCATGGAGGCCGACCCGGATCCACTGTGGCTGAAGCCGCACCTCGCACGATTGCGACGCAAGCTGGTGGCGGTCGGCGGCCCCGGCCTGGAGGCCGTTCGCGGTGTGGGCTACCGCATGGCGGTCTGAGGCCGGGGGAGGATCCGCCGACGGCGGCGCGCCCGCGCGGCGCGCCGGGGAGTCAGGCCAGCGAGTAGGCGATCGCCACGCCGGCCCCGTCGTGGGGCAGGTCGGCGCAGTCGATGCGGCAGCCGCGAGCGTCGCGACCGGCCATCGGCCCGAAGTGGTGCCAGGTCGTGCTCGGCCCCAGCCTCGAGGCCTCGAGGCGGCAGCCACAGGCGGCACAGGTGACCGGGGCGAGCTGGCCGTCGCGGACGCCCGGAGTGGCGGTGGCATCGGGGGTGGTGGGGTAGATCATCGGGCGGCCTCCTCGGGCAGCGTCGCCTCGCTCGGGCGCGGCGGACTGGCAAACGGTAGCCCCGCGCGCCCCGCCGGTCGGCGCCGCCACGGGAGCGGCAACGTTGCGATCCGGTTGCGGCGCGGACGCGAACGGGCTTGTGCGGCTCTGGCCGTTGGCCGGATCGGCGCCTCCTACTCCGGCCCGCCTCGACCGAACAGTGCGCCCATGACGCGTGCCAGCACCCCGAACACGGCCGCCAGCACGAACAGCACGATCAGCCCAACGATCAGGAACGGCCACAGCGGAACCGGCACGATCACGAAGAGCAGGATCACCAGCAGTCCGGCGACCAGGCAACCGATCACGTGCGGATCGTACTCAGTTGCTGTCCGCAGGCGAGCTTCGCGACGCGGGGTTCCGGCGCGCGTCGACTCCTGCGGAGCCAGCGCCGCGGCTAGACTCGCGCCGTGAGCGAGGCCCCCCGACCGTACGGCGCCCAGAGCATGATCGCGCCGCTGCGGCGCGCCCTGCTCAAGGCTCCCGGCCCGGCCTTCGGTCGGGCCTACGAGGACCCGGCTCTCGGG
>DATHCS010000386.1:0-2010 GCA_035319405.1 Candidatus Dormiibacterota bacterium
CGTCAAGCAGAACGAGGCCGAGCCGCTCCTCGAAGAACTGCCTGGCCACGTCCAGATCCGTCACGGCGACCGTCGTGACCGCCATCGCCTGATCGAGCACGGACATCCCTCCTCCTTGCTGACTCGAGCGCGACGGGGCGCTCTAGATCCCCGAGTCGGGATCGAGGTGCCGCACCCGCTGAGCCAGGGCCTCCAGCACCTCGATCTGGATGTCGGGGTACTCGCCCACGAGCGAGGCGAACTCGCGACTGGCCAGCACGAGCAGGCGGGCCGGACCGTCGGCGGTCGCGGTGGCCGTGCGCGGGCGCCCATCGACGAGGGCGATCTCACCCAGGAAGTCCCCCGGGCCCAGGGTGTTGAGGAGCTTGCCCGCCCGCTCGATGCGGACGGTGCCGCTGACGATGACGAAGAACTCGTGGCCGACCTCACCCTCCCGGGTCAGGACACGCCCACCCGGGACGTCGACCTCGTCGGCCAGACGACCGACCAGCTCCAGATCGCGGGTCTTGAACGTGGCGAACAGCGGCACGCGCCGCAACAGCTCGAGCTTGGCGTCTCCGCTCACCTGCCGCCCTCCGATCCTCCGCCCCCGAGTGCCCACACGCGGCGCCATTAGACCACAGGCGACTCAGGCCGAGCGACCCGCCGCGAGCGACCCGGGCCTCGCGATACGGTCGCCCCGGCGGCTGGGGCAGACGGCCCGCGATTCGGGGTCGCCTGACCCTGCGCGCACGGGTGGCGACGGTGCACGCTCCCGGGGTGGCCATCCCGGCGTCACGCCGTTTCGAGTTCATGCCGTACCCGCAACCGCAGCACCAGCTCGGCTCGGTTGAACTGGCGCATCGCCAGCCCACCATCGCCGCATGCCGGTCCTGACCGCCCCCACGATTCCCGCCTCCCATCTCGACCTGGTGGACGCGCCGCCGGTCGCGGCCCTCACCACGCTGATGCCCGACGGCTATCCCCAGACGTCGGTCGTGTGGTGCAACACCAATCGAACGCACGTGCTCGTAAGCACCATGCGGGGCTTCCAGAAGGAGCGCAACATGCGCCGTGACCCGCGGGTGGCGCTGCTCTGCTACGACCCCCGGGAGCCCTTGCGCTACCTGGCGATCCAGGGCCGGGTCGTGGAGATGACCGAGTCGGGCGCGCTCCAGCATCTCGAGGCGCTGGCGGAGGAGTACCTCGGGCGGCGGCTGCGCTACTTCGGCGAGGTGATCCCTGCCGAGTTCGCCGCCTCGGAGACGCCGGTGCTGTGCCGCATCGCGCCGACCCGCTTGGTCGCGGTCGACGCGAGGGGGCGCCGCCACGCCTGTGCCGGCCACGGGGCCAGCGGGGACGCCATCCCGGCCGGTGCGGCCGCCGTGGGTCGGGCCGGCCCGCACGGTTCCATGGACCGGGCCACCGGTCAGGGACCGGGCACGGCGGTCCCGGCCTCGCACCTCGACCTCTTCCAGCGCCCCATCTGCGGCGTGCTGACCACCCTGGGTGCTGACGGCCAGCCCACGTCCAGCCTCGTGTGGGTCGATCACGATGGCGAGTGCGCCTGCGTGAACACCACGCTGGAGCGGCAGAAGGGGCGCGATCTCGCCGGCGATCCGCGGGTCAGCCTGCTGGTGGTGGACCCCGACGACTCCGGCCGGTTCGTGCAGATCCGCGGCGACGGCGAGCTCGTCGAGGCCGGCGCCCTGGAGCACCTCGACCGGCTGACGCGACGCTACACCCGCCACCCCGCCTACTACGGTCACATCTACCCGCACGAGCAACAGGCCCTGGAACGGCGAGTGACCTGCCGCATCCACGCGCGGCGCATCCAGCTCGACGCGATCCATCGCTAGCGCTTCGCCAGGAGCCGTACGGGAGGCGCCGCTCCGTCAGGGGTCGGGCGGCCGGTCGTCGAGGTCGCCTGGCTCCGCGCCGGCGAGAGCCTCGCGGATGACCTCCGGGTCGAAGCCGTTGCGCGCCAGCAGCGCGTAGGCGTGAGCCCGGCGACGGCGCAAGTCGGCCTCG
>DATHCS010000387.1:0-4885 GCA_035319405.1 Candidatus Dormiibacterota bacterium
CTCTCCGCCCTCATCGCCAGCAACTCGGCCAACGTCGTGAAGCTGCGCGTCGAGGACAGCAACAGCGACGCGGTCACGGTGGCCGCCGCGGCTGACGTCGGCGACACCGAGGGTGAGGTCGAGGCCGCCATCGAGGGCGACGCGCTGACCATCGCCTTCAACGCCCGATACCTGCAGGAGGCGCTGCAGAACGTACGCGCCGAGCAGGTGGCCCTGGAGTTCAGCGGGCCCCTCTCGCCCGGCGTCATGCGCCCCCTCGACGACGAGGGGTACGTGCACGTGATCATGCCCGTGCGCACCCCCTCCTAAGGGCCTCCCGCGGGCTCTGGCTGGCGGCCCGCCCATGCGTGTCTCGCGCCTCGTCCTGACCGGGTTCCGCAGCTACCCCGAGCTGGCCTTCGCGCCGCCACCCGGGCCACAGATCCTCTTCGGCCCCAACGCGGCCGGCAAGACCAACCTGATCGAGGCGCTCGTCGTGCTGGCCCGCGGCGGCTCGCACCGGGCAGCCGACCAGGAGCTCATCGCCTGGGGCGCGCCGCTGGCGCGGCTCGAGGCGGCGATCGAGAGGGAGGCTGGGCGAGATCCGCAGCGCCTCGAGGTCGTCCTGGCCCGTTCCGGGGGGCCGGCGGCCGATCGGGTGGGGCGCAAGCGGATCCGCGTGAACGGCCTGGCGCGCCGAGCCGTCGCGCTCGGCGAGGGCCTGCGGGTCGTCCTCTTCGCGCCGGAGGAGATGCTGCTCGTGGTCGGCGCGCCGACCCTGCGCCGCGCAGCCCTCGATGCGCTGGCGGCCTCGCGCTCGCCGTCCTATGCCCGTGCCCTGGCCACCTACGGCCGTGCCCTGGCCCAGCGCAACAGCCTGCTGCGCTCGATCCGGGAGGGCGAGGCCGCGCGCGACCAGCTCGCCTTCTGGGACGAACGGATCGTGACGGAGGGGGGCCTGCTCGTCGAGGAGCGCCATGCCACGCTCGCCGCGCTCGCGGCTCCGCTCGTCGCGGCCCATGACGAGATCGCGCCGGGGGAGGGACGCCTGGAGCTCCGCTACGAGACGAACGCGCCCGCACGGCCTGGCGAGCATCCATCTGACGCCCTGCGGCGACGCCTCGCCGAGACGTCCGAGAAGGAGGTGTGGAACGGCGCCACGCTCGTCGGGCCGCATCGCGACGACATGGTCTTCGAGCTCGACGCCATGCCGATGGGCACCTTCGCCTCGCGAGGGCAGCAGCGGACGGCGATCCTGGCCCTCAAGCTGGCCGAGCTCGAGCTGCTGACCACGCCGGAGGGCGAACCGCCGCTCCTGCTCCTGGACGACGTCTTCAGCGAGCTCGACCCGGCTCGCAGGGCACACCTCGTGCGCCGGATCGGCACGCTGCCGCAGGCCTTCATCACCACGACCTCGCTCGACGACCTCGATCCGGTGCTGGTGGCCGAGTCGACGGCCTGGCAGGTCTCGCCGGGGCGCCTTGAGCGATCGACGGCGGCGGCCGCCAGCCGCGCCAGCGCCCCGTGAGCGCCCGCAAGCGGCCCATGCGGCGACTGGCGGATCTGCTGCCTGCCGCGGCCATGGAGCTGGGCCTCGAGGAGCCGCTGCGCCGCGGGCGGGCCATGGCCGCCTGGCAGCGCCTGGTCGAGGAGCACCTCCCGGCGGCCGCCGGCGTCACCGGTCTGCTGGACCTCCGCGACGGGGTCGTGATCGTGGCTGCCAGCTCGCCCATCGTGGCCCAGGAGCTGCGCCTCCGGGCCGTCGAGCTGCTCGACGCCTTTGCGCTCTCCTCGGGCGGCCTGCGCATGCGCGAGCTGCGAGTGGTCGTGCGGCCGGCCGCTCGTCCGGGTGGCGAATCGAGCGCGCCGCCCGGCCTCGCTGGGCCTCCGCGGCGCCGCGTGTAGACTAGGCGCCCCAATGGCCGTCCGTATGCACCTGAAGCCTGGCCTGGTGCCCGCCGCGGACCGGCTGGAGTCGTCGCCCGACACCCTCGTCGTGCGCGAGCCGACGATCGGTTCCACCAGTCGATCCAAGGGCAGCCTGTACGCCATCGTCACGATTCGCGCCGGCGGTGGCAACCATGCCGAGGAGGCGACCCGCCTGGTGGCCGAGACCATCGAGCGGCAGTACTACTACGACGAGTCGGCGGGTATCCCCATCTGCCTCGAGAAGGCCATCAGGAGCGCCAACCAGCGGCTGCGGCACGGCCGGGAGAGCCACGGCCTGGCGCGCGGCGCGGTCGGTGCGGCCGTCGCCGTGGTGCGCGGCCACGAGCTCTACGTGGCCACGCTGGGCGACACGGACGCCTTCCTGATCCGCCAGGCTCGACTGCTGACGCTGCCCGACGAAGAGCGCGGGCCCGGCCTGCCGGATGAGACCGACGCGCGCGTGGGCGTGTGGCGGGGCGACCTGGTAGTCGGCGACACGTTGCTCCTGGCCTCGCGCAACGTGACCTCGACCGTCGGCACCGAGGAGCTCAAGAACGCCGCCGTGACGCTCCACCCGCAGTCCGCCGCGGAGCACCTGCACCACCTCTTCCTGGCGGGGGGCGGCGAGCGGTCCGACGCCCTGATGGTGCTCGAGGCGGCCGAGATGCCGGCCACGCGATCGGACCGCAAGCTCGTCCCGGTGCGCCCGGCGGAGCCCCTCGCGGGGGCCCCCGAGCGCTCCCCGATCCCCCTGGCCGACCCCCTCGCCGGGGCTGCCGCGGCGGTATCGGGAGGGGCGCGGCGGGCGCGCGAGGCCGCCTCCGACGCGACGGCGAGCGTCGTCGATCGCGTGCTGGACCTGCTGCCCCGTCGCCGGACGCGTTACCGCCGCGTGGTGCCACTGGCCGACCGCACCGAGTCCCATCGCCGCGTGGCGATCGCCTTCCTGGCCTTCCTGCTGGTGGTCGTGACCCTCGGCCTCGGCGCATGGTTCGTCGGCGGCGCACTGGGCGGCGGCACCGACGTGGGCAAGCTGAGCGACACGGACCGCGCCATCCAGTCCGCACAGGCCGACGCCAGCCAGGTCTTCGACGGGAACCTCCTGGTCAACGATCCCAACCGAGCCCAGCAGCTCCTGCACGATGCATGGCTGCAGCTCGACCAGGCCGCCACCCTGGGCGCCCCCGCGAGCGCCACGGCGACCCTGCGGCAGCAGGTCCTGGGCGGGCTCGACAAGCTCGACGAGGTCACCTACACGACCTCTTCGACGCTGCTCTCCTTCGCCGCCGCGGCCACGCCGGTCAACCTCGCCAGCCTGGTGCGCGGGCCCGACGGCGCGGCGTACGTGATCGACAGCAAGGCCGGCTCCGTGCTGCGGATCGACCTCTCGGCGCGCTCGTCCAAGACGCTGTTCAAGAAGGGCGCCGGAGGCGGCAAGGGCATGGGCGCCCCCGTCGCGCTGGCCGCCTCCGGCCCCGACGTGCTGGTCCTCGACGACGTGCAGGGCCTCTGGCGCTGGCGGCCCTCGGACGCCAAGGGCAACGGCACCCTGGCCCGTCTCAAGCTCGGCGGCACGACCGCCCTCGGGAGCGACGTGACCCAGATCGCCGGCTACGTGCGCAACCAGGACTCCGGGCTCTACTTCTTCTACGTCGTCGACCCCAGCTCGAAGCAGATCCTGCGCTATTCGCCGGCCGCCGACGGCAGCGGCTACCCGAACGACCCAACGGACTACCTGGCCTCGCCGGCGGACGTCTCGGGCGTCCGTGCCATCTTCATCGACGGCGACGTCTACACGCTGCAGGGCGACGGCGTGACGCGCTACAACAGCGGGCAGGCGAGCAGCTTCGCCCTGCAGGCTCCGCCCGATCAGGGCGACGTGCGGCCAGGGCACGATTACCGCCTGCTGGGCGCCACGGGCGCGCGCGGCCAGGGCCGCTTGTACGTCTACGACGGGCTGCACCAACGGATCCTCGCCTTCGCCAAGAGCGACGGCTCCTACCAGGGCCAGTTCATCGTGGAGACCGGCAGCACGGGCTACATCGACATGCATGGCATGGCCATCGTCGAGCGGACGGGCGGCCTGGCGCCGGTGCTGGTCTGGGCGACGACCGACCGCATCATGGCCAGCCCGCTCGAGCCCGCCCCCGAGCCGGGCGTCTCGCCCTCGCCGAGCCCCTCGGGCAGCGCCAAGCCGACCACCAAGCCGACCGCCAAGCCCAAGGCGACGCCGACCCGCCGACCCTGAGTCCGGGCCATGGCGTCGTACAATCGCGACATGCCCCCAGGCTTGAACCCGATGGTCGTGGAGAGCGTGCGCATCCACATGCTGACCTCGCAGCACGTGGTCATCCTCAAGGAGGCCGAGCGCGATCGCTACCTGCCCATCTGGGTCGGGGCCAACGAGGCGGACGCGATCGCCCGACGGCTGCAGGGCGTGGTGCCCGAGCGGCCCCTGACCCATGACCTGTTCGCCACCGCCCTGTCCGAGCTCGGGGTCAACCTCAAGCAGGTGATCATCTCGGACATGAGCGACGAGACCTATCGAGCGCGCCTGATCATGGAGCTCGGCGACCGCACCGTGGACCTGGATGCCCGGCCCAGCGACTCGATTGCGCTGGCCCTGCGGGCCGGGGTCGCCATCTATGCCACTGACGCCGTGCTCGACCGGGCCGGCGTGACGGCCTCCGAGCCGGACGAGCAGGACGAGGCGAGGCTCTCGATCTTCCGCGACTTCGTCAACTCGCTCGACATGCCCGAGAGCCCCGACAGCGAGAGCTAGCCGCCCGGCACGCCCGGCGGCACGTCGGCAAGGACCGGCTCGCCCCGAGCGAGGGCCGCGTCCGGCGCGAACCACAGGCGGAGCCGCAGTCGCCAGAAGTCGCGCATCGCGCGCAGGATCACCCGCGGGTTGGCACCCGAGGCCTGGCCAGCGAGGCGCGGGTGGTGGGGCACGCCCACCTGCACGAAGCGACGT